>PCWZ01000085.1:11454-32579 GCA_002796305.1 Deltaproteobacteria bacterium CG11_big_fil_rev_8_21_14_0_20_49_13 | reverse complement strand
CACTTCGCACATGGCGAGTTTCTTGAACTTTTCGGCATCTTCTTCGCTTCCCACTATCTTTCCAAAATGCATCGGAATGGCGAGCTTGGGATTTATCTTATTCACAACGCCCGCAGCCTCTTCTGCGGTCATTGTATATGTACCACCAACCGGGAGGATCACCATATCCGCTTTGATATCGTTCATTTCAGGAACCGCGTCGGTATCTCCAGCCTGATATATTCTCTCTCCATCAAGCGTAAAGATATAGCCAACCCAGTTATTAACCTTGGGATGAAATTGCTTATTTACGTTATATGCCGGCACTGCTTCTATTTTTACATCGGCAACCGTAACGGTTTCGCCGGGCTTTACCGCCCTCATCTCGAGCTTCAAGCCTCCTACTTCCAGTTTCTTTATACAATCTGCTGGAGCAACCACCACCGTGGACGGTTTTGACACCCTCTCCACATCCCCCGGCGCGCAGTGATCAAAGTGATCGTGGGTTATAAGGACCATATCGGCCTTGAGCTCAGAGCGTTTCAGCTCCCACGGGTCTGTGTAGATAATTTTGGAGCCCTCAAATAGAAAACTTGCGTGTGAAAACCATTTTATCATAGTCTACTCTCCTATTTCTTACACATATAATTTTGCCCCATATGTGTCAATTTTTTATGAGGGTATAATTTTACCCCCTTAAGTAAAAAAACACCCACCCTGACGGACCGTCATAATAATAACCCCTTCAAATTCAGCCTTTTACAAACCTTAAACTGGCACGCCTCTTGCTTGTATCAAGGGCGAAAGGAGGCAAAAGGGTAAAAATGTTTGGTCACGCCGAATAAAATGTGTTATTATCGGCTTTCGAAAAAAGGAGGGTTTATGAAGAACATAATATCAATGGTAGGGCTGGTAGCAATGCTCGCCTTCGTCGCATCATGCGGCGGTAGCTCGAGCTCCGGCACCGAAAGTAGCAGCACACCGGCAATAACCGACGTGTCGGGATTGCCAAGTGCGACAAGTCCTATGACCTCGACATCCGCCAGCTTATCAAAAGAGGTCTCCAAGGCGGCCGCAACGGGGGCAAATCTTCTTACGACAACGTCGAGCAGTTTTAGTTCGGCAAGTAGCATGGCCGCGTGCGAGACGTTCAATGTGGTGAAGGATTCTATCGTCTCTGCTGCGCAGGCAGATCAAATATTATGCTATGTCAAGAGCATGAACGATTCATTCGTCGGCCTTAGAGACGCCAATGGTGATGATATCGATCTCTACGATGGACAACCTCACATCTTCAATATGTCCTTCGCGGCAGACGAGGGGGAATACAGTGAAGGACCGAGCAAGATCAAGATGCAGATAGCAAAGGATTCAGCAGGCAATATAGTATCGTTCAAGATGTTCATGTGCAGTAACGACACCGGAACAAACGTCCAGAACGAATATACGGATCAAACCATCAACGGTTCCGCTTTTTCAATGGCGGCAATAGGCAATTTCGTAAGCGCCCAATGGAGCGGAAGTCATCAGGTAGTAGTGACAGGAACTCTTGATGCGAACGGTGCTTTTACGGAAAAAACCATCTCCATGAAAAATACCGGCGGCGCAACGGGAGATGACAGCAACACGAATTGGCAGGAGGCGACACTTGTGCAGACACCAAGCGCTTTTACGATCAGCGGTTACCAAAAGGGCACTTATAGCAACGAGGGCAATATTGGATCATATGAGCAAAAAGCGTACGGAGAAGGTGAGATGCTTGGCGACACAAGCGCGGTCATTACCAATCTAGCGATGGGCGACGGCGCGGTCAATGTGGATTTGCAATACACGTGGAGTAATCCGCTGGGTTCTGGAACATATGACCCATCTGCGGAAGTTTTTGCATGGCTTGGCGACACGCTAGCAGCAGTTAATCCGACTTCAGACAGCAGTTTCTATGCAGCTGCGGCCGCGGGGACCATTCCTACAGCGGCATCATCGGTCAGTATCAGCTTTACTGCCGCTCAGACGTGGGATTGCAGTGACGATGAAGCAGTTGCCGTGGATCTCCCGGAGATTTCGGGGTCCGAAATGGACGCTGCTTGCAGCCAATATGGTTCAATGAGCCGTGGATGGATCGACTGCTACAGCACGATCCAACCGGAGGGGGAATAGGAGCAACTATCTAACAACCTGAAAAATTGACACCCATATACGCACGACAACGGCGGGCCATGAAAAGCCCGCCGTTTTCTAGTTTCATGCATGAAATTTATAACTACTTGAAAAATAACGAGCCATGGAATAACCTTCATCAAGAGATGTCTATCGTTATAATAGGTGCCGGTTTTGCAGGTGCTTCCTGCGCATGGTGGCTTGCGCGCCTCGGAGCTAAAGATGTCACGGTCATCGAGCGCGAAGAGATGCCGGGGCTCCACGCCTCCGGCCTTAATGCAGGGTTTGCCCGAAGGTTCGAAGAGGATGAAAAGGTCGCACCACTTGCAAGCGAAGGGGTCGATTTCATTACGAACCCTCCAAGGGGATTTGTAGACGGGCCTATCATCGAACACAAAGGCTCGCTCCTTTTAAACGCTCCTAAAAATATCATTGGCCCCCATCATAAGATAATATCCAAAAAAGTGGCCTCTAAAATGGTGCCGCCCCTTGAGAGCGCACAATTTAAAGAGACTCTCTGGACCCCGACCGACGGGATAGTGGATATCCACAAATATCTGTGGGCGTTCATAAACGGGGCAAAGGCAAATGGTGTAAGATTTTTGACAAGCTGCAATATTGTAAAATTTAATGTCATTGCGAGGGCGCCGGCCCGAAGCAATCCCCGGCGGGAGATTGCTTCGCTTACGCTCGCAATGACAGGCAAAACATTCGAAATTAATTCCAACATCATCGTCAACGCTTCCGGGGCGTGGCTGCAGGAGATTGCGACCCTTGCAGGAAGTGAGGACCTTCTTATAAAACCTTTCAGGCGCCATCTGTTCTCCACACCTCCCATGAAAGAGGCCGATTCCAACTGGCCATTTGTCTGGGATGTAAAGAATCAGTTCTATTTCAGACCGGAATCGGGAGGACTGCTCCTTGGCGCCTGCGATGAAGATGAGGTTAGACCGGGTGCGCCGCTTGTCGATCCCAAGATCAAGGAACTCTTGGCCGAAAAACTACTAAAATATTGCCCTGCCATTTCCAACGTATCGATAGCCCGCGAATGGTGCGGCTGCAGGACATTTGCACCCGACAAGAGACCCGTTATCAGATTCGACAAAAAGACGAAGAACCTCTTTTGGCTCGGAGCGCTTGGCGGCCGCGGCATGACGTGCGCCTCTTCGGCAGGGAGAATGGCGGCAGAGATGATCATGAAAAGAACACGCTCATGGTGAGCCTGTCGAACCATAAATATTCATCCTTCGACAAGCTCAGGATGAGCGGGTAGTCTATGAATATAAAAGGTTTTATAGACGTGCGCCACATCAGAGCATCTCTTCTTTTAGATGACCTTCAACATCTAAGAGATTGGCTGGACAAGGGTTATAATGGCCAAATGTCCTTCCTTACCAGAGATCCGGCAAGAAGATGCGACCCCCGCAAGATAATGCCATCGTGCAAAACAGTGATAATCGCCGCAACGAGGTATAATGACATGCCCAAGTCCGTGGACACACACTTAATTCCTGAATTAAGTGTGTGTCCCCGTTATCTTCAGCATGAGGATTATCACGTTATAATGATGGAAAAGCTGGAGTCGATCGTCTCCGAACTAAAAAAAGAACATCCAGATGCAGAGTTCAAATGCTACGTAGATACTGGTCCGATCCTTGAAAAGGCGTGGGCTGCCAGCGCCGGCATTGGTTTTATCGGAAAGAACACGCTCCTCATATCGCCTACACACGGCTCACAGTTGGCGCTGGGAGTTGTGCTGACAAGTGTGTCATTGCAAGGAAGCGAAGCGACCGAAGCAATCTCCCGCACACAATTGAATTCAGGGGATTGCTTCGCCCGCCCATGGCGGACTCACAATGACAATGTGGGCTGCGGCTCCTGCACCGCGTGCATCGACGCCTGCCCATCCGGCGCCCTTGTAAAACCTTATACACTTGACGCACGAAAGTGCATCTCATACAAGTTCTTCATCGAAAAGAAGGACGGCGGATGCGACATATGCCAGAACGCGTGTCCATATAACAACTTGAATCAGGAAGCAGGGGGCAAGAAGCAAGAAACATGATCATCCTGCTTCATGCTTCTTGCATCTCGCTTCGCTATCTTAAAACTGGAGTCCTTTATGACCAGGAAACAACCACCAAAACACATGGAGTCCTACCTCATCCACGGAGACGATGTCTCCCCGCGCTGGGACTACAGCCATCATTTAAATCCTCCGGTAACCGAGTCGGTGACCTATAGGCTTGAAAGCGCCGAGCGCGGGGCCGAAGGTTTCTCGTCTTATTCGCATTTGATGGATTCAATGGACCATCCTATCTACATCTACGAGCGCCTTGCAGAACCTACCTGCGGAATGCTTGAGGACAGGCTGGCGGCGGCAGAGAGCGGTGAAAGCGCCCTCACGTTCTCCACAGGAATGGCCGCCATTTCTGCCATCGTATCGCTTCTTACAAATACCGGCGACCATATAATCAGCCACGATTCGATATACGGCTGCACCTATTCCCTATTCTCGAACTGGATGCCCAAACGCGGCGTCAGCTGCACCTTCGTTAACATGGTAAAGGACGCCGCATGGATAAATAACATCAAAGAGAACACGCGTGTGATCTATTTTGAGACACCGATAAATCCCACATTGGAAATTTTAGATATCGCAGAGATCTCAAAAAAGGCGGCCGAGATAAACAAGAACCGACCCAAAGATAAAAAAGTATATATTGTGGTAGATAACACCTTCGCCTCTCCGTTCTGCCAGCGTCCGTTGGAACTTGGAGCGGATATCGTCGTCGCAAGTCTCACAAAACATATTTGCGGGTTCAATACCAGCATGGGTGGCATCGTGATAGTCCCAAAGGAACTTTACAACCCCCTCCTCATTTACAGAAAAGATTTCGGCGGCTCGCTCCACGGAAGGAGCGCATGGCCAATACTCGTCTACGGCCTTCCAACACTTGCAACAAGACTCCGCCAGCAGACAAGATCGGCTACTGAGCTCGCCCACTTCCTTATGGCCCATCCAAAAATCAGGAATGTACGTTATCCAGGACTTGAGTCGGACCCGCATCATGCGCTGGCCAAAAAACAGATGAAAAGTTATGACGGATCATTCGTACCGGGGCCGCTCCTGTATTTCATCATAAAAGGGAAACCGGAGGAGGCCAAGAAGAAGGGCTCAAAACTTATCGACTGGCTTGCCAAAAATTCGGTGACCTACACGCTTGCCGTGAGCCTTGGATGCGTAAAAACTCTCATAGAGCATCCATCATCGATGACTCACTCTGCGATCCCGCTTGAAGAGCAGGTAAAAGGAGGCATTGAACCCGGCGGCATCAGATTGTCAGTGGGTCTTGAAGACGTTGTCATGCTAAAGGAAGAGCTTACGCGCGGGTTAGAGCAGATATAGTAAAGCTAATGATCGTGCCATCGCCTGTTTTTTATATTCAGCGAACGAGTGAGTTATCCATACCTCACGCGCCGGCGCCGAAGGTTAGCCGGTGCGCGTGGGGTGTGGATGACTCTTTCTTCAACTCCCTCCATTCTCTATCCAACATATACCTTATCCTCTTTATAAGGGGGATACGATGTCTGTTCCGTGTTCCACCGCCCATTAAAAATCCACTTGTTTTTTTAGGCCTTAGGGATATAAGGGCTCCCACGTTCATTGCATGTTGTGTGGGGGCGTAGCTCAGCTGGGAGAGCGCCACGTTCGCAACGTGGAGGCCGTCGGTTCGATCCCGATCGCCTCCACACAGCATACAATGAAGGGCGATTGGCTCAATGAAGGACGCCGCATCGGTGGGCGATTGGCTCAGTGGTAGAGCACTGCTTTCACATAGCAGGGGTCACAGGTTCAAGTCCTGTATCGCCCACCGATGCGGTATCTTGGCAATTGAGCACTGCTTTCACATGGTTCTTAGGCGAGCGGTCCGGCTTTAGACGGAATGCGAGTCCTTAGAACCATGGGTCCCCGAAGGGGGCACATAGCAGGGGTCACAGGTTCAAGTCCTGTATCGCCCACATTAGAACCGCTTGGCGAGACGCAGGCCAAGGACTGGCCGGGGAGCTTAGTTAGCGGTTCTTATGCCCCGAGCAAGGTCGAACTTGGTTTCAACAGACGGCGTTCGTGATCTTTCACTTCAATACTTCAAATCCTAATTTAAGGAAATTTCAACCCTGCGATTCTTGCTTCTTCCGCTTCGTGAACTATTTGATTCGGCGGGGTTATCTTCTCCAAAGGCCTTTACGATTATCCGGTCGGCCTGAATGCCATTCTTGATCAAGAAATCTTTAACACTCATCGCTCGCTTCATACTTAGACCCTTATTATATGCCTTCGTCCCCACATTGTCGGTGTAGCCGCTTAATTCAACCTTTTGTTCCATATTGTCGTGCAGGGCAGATACCAATCCTTCCAAAACTTGATAGTCCTTTGCATCTATCTTGGCCTTGTCAAAGGCAAAATATACATTTTGTTTTATACTGACAATCTCCCCCTTAACAGTAGCTTTTTTTCTTTCAATGGCCTCATCTCGTCTTGCCAAGCTGAACGAAATCCCCGCAAAGAGTCTTAGATCCGAGGCCCCTATTGCATTAAATATCCTCCTCCCGCCGCCAAAATTGAGCGACATCCCGGAATCAAATTCCCTTCTAATGCCTCCCCAAACCTCCGTCGGCGTAGTGTTCTTTTCTATGTTTTTGGCAACTGCCTCTCCGGTAATTTCAGCCGTCAAAAGCCATCTATCTCCATCGAATGGCAATCTGAAAGAAGAACCTCCGCCAAATGTTAAATTATTATCAAGTTGCGTTAGAAGAATCTGCTCTTCTTTTCTAAACCGGTATCCGGCATTCACAAAAAATGAAACACGCTTGATCGTCTTGTCCAAAACCAGCCGCCCTTCCCACGTAGGCCCGTCATCGCCGGTAAATTTATATCTACTGCCGGTCGGAAATCCAGCGACCGACATCAATGCAAGCCCGATCGATCCTTTTTTATCATCGAGCAGGTTGAATTTAACATCAAGCCTCATATCGCCAAGCGCAGAGGCGGTATAATCTTGAAGGGTATCGTAGTTTGTCCCTTGCTCATAAAAAACCACGGGCACATTCAAACCAACATCCATGAAATTAAAAAGCCCCAGAGCCGCGTTGAAATCTCCTGCTACGTCAGTATCAATTAGCCTTATCGAGGAAAGCCTTGCCGGCATATCAACATTGACATTGTTTTTGCTAACATTGGCAACAAAACCTGCTGAAAATTTTAAATGAGGGAGAACTTTTGAGCCACTTACGTTGAAAAGGCCGTATCCATCCGTTTGTGGGCGAAAAAGTTGCTGATTATATCCTTTAATCCCGGTTCCATCTGCCTTTAAGTCGCCGAAAAAACACACTGTTGTAAAAAGAATAACACTTAAACAGAAAAAAATATGTTTCTTATCGCTTTTCATTAGCAATGCTCACCTGATCAGCTGACAGCCACCGCCGGAACCAAGGTCTGAAGACGTATCCCCATGATAAGATGACGGGTCATTTGGATCGCCCAGACCGACAGAGACATCGGCTTCCAAGCTCTTGACAGCCTGCATAGCGCCAAGACTTTCCACAATCTCACAAAGTTGATACCTAACATCCGGGGAACCCGCCAGATCAATGGCCTCCAGCACAAGGCCTATCATTTCGTTTATGTCATTATCGGTGCCTATCGTCCCTGCGCCTAAGAGCAACCGCTTTTTAACCATCAGCAGGCGATCTGAAATATCAGGCAAATTATAGATCATTGCTCTATCTATAAGGCTGAAGATATCATTCTTAATAGAATATGGAGCAATGAGTTCCGCAGAAGAAACAAGGTTGTCGGACCATTGTGCATTAATATTTGTCTTAAAGTTATAGTCTCCAATAGAGGCCTTTGGCCTGTATAAGTAATCCACTTTCACGGAATCATTAGCTGGGATCGTAAGGTCAAAATTTCTCGAAATTACCGGAACCTCGCCGATAGTTGACCTTGTTTCGATCCATCCTTCGGGGAATGATTCAACTGCCTTGACAGCAACCGAGAGATCTCCACTATTTTTAAATTCATACGTGATATCAACAACTTCGCCGGCATCAAGTTCTTCCTCTTTAGGCATTATCTCCCTCATAACCATTGCCAGGCCGGAGGTAATTGTAGAATAATCGGGGCCTCCTCCAAACGCCATTCTCCCAAGGTCGGCGCCAAAGTTTGCAACCGTTCCCCTACCGTAATTACTGACGATAAGTCCGACGTCTTTCTCTCTGCCTCCAAAGACATCCGCAATGTTGTTTTGAGTGTCGCCTGCGAAATCGGATACAAAATCGATCCATGGTTGATCGGTAATATCGCTGTAACCGGTCAAAAGGACCAAGGCATCCCCTTTATACACCCTTGCCTTTAACTCCTTCAACATATCTATAATCTTCGCAGAATCATAAAATTTAACTGTATAGGCATCGGTTGCAAGAACATAAGTTGTATATTTATCGGACCGCATTTCGGCGATAAATTTTTCTACCGTTGCCGGATCTCTATGATCGCCGTTGATTATCGTAACGTAACCGCCGATCTCGTTCTTGATAACCTGCATTAATTGCTCATTGGGCTTCGGATCTTCGGTCCTGATGTCATGTGTTTGCAACATGAAGGCCAATATTCGCGGAATTTGGCTTGTGGTCCTTTCTATGACTATATCTATCAATTGAACGACATATGTCTTTCCTTCCGAGACATTGCCAAGCCTGTCATAGGCCCTAAAGTTGATAACGTGTGTCCCTGCCGCAAGTTCGTTCAGCGAGAATGGGCCTGTATAGGTAACGAATGGACCGCCATCTATGCTGTATTCCACACCGGCAAGTTTCGAGTTGGCATCGATCCCGCCAATACTTATAAGCGTTGCCCCCGTGACATAATTTATGCTTCCGCCGCCGTTTTGGCTCAATTCCAATGTCGGCGCCGGCGGGGTATTATCAACTATAATTTTACTGGTTTTAGTGGCCTCTACATTTCCTAATCTGTCATAGCTCCTGAAGGAAATATTATATTCCCCTTCCGTGCCCAGACTAAATGTGTCGGCGGGGAGCCAATCTCCATCGTTGATCCTATACTCCGTCTTGTCCAGATCGTTCCTCTCCGTCACCGCCGCGAATGATATCGGGGTCTTTGAGGTAATATATGTGGCGGAATTATCTTTATCCACGACGCTTTGCTCCCCAATAACAATATCAGTTACAGGGGGAGTGCCATCCAACATAATCTCATGGCTGTGCTTATTCTCCTCATTGTCCAGATGATCCTTGGACCAATAGAGCAGGTCATAATAGCCATCTCCAAGCCCTTTTAGATTGATCTCTGTGCTATATTCCGAAGGTTCTTTGACGCCTTTGATCTCAAAATAGACATCCTCAACTCCGATCCCGGCGCCGTCTTCTGAAGCCAGTTCGACCGCAGAATTTGGAGATATGTATAGATTTCCCTTCTCGTCTTTTTCCTGCGGTGTGCCGATCTCTATCGAGGTCGCGGGAGGGCTCACATCTGAACGGATATTTTTATCTTTAGTTTTTTCGATGTTTCCGATCGCATCCACTGCATGATAACTGATCTTATAGGTTACGTCCTCCTTTGGGATACCGAACGGCAGTTTATATTCATTTTCCGCCCCGCCATCGAATGAATAGACGGTTTTTGAAACGCCAGAGGCGGGGGTGGGATCCTTTGCCTCAAGCCTAACGAGCGAAGCCGCCCCGCCCCATAATATCTCGCCGTCGTCATGGCCTTTCCCCTCTATTGACAATTCTGTCTCCGGAGGCTGGCGATCCACAAAGACCTCGCCAAGCGCTTCGGCAGAGCCATCCGCATGGTTTGACCTGTTGCCGGCCGGGTCTTCCGCCATTACTTGGAAGACATAATTGCCATCAAAGACGCCATTCTCTGCGGCATTGGTACCGTTCCATGACAGCGTATGTTCAAGGGGCGGTGTAGAGACCGTATCGTGTCCTTTTAATATCTCAAATTCGCCTTGAGAAGAGATCAAAAGCTCTACAAATATATCTTTGCTAAAGAGATTGTCCGAAACCGTGTAATCTACCTGCAAGACATCCAAAAGTTCATCCCCATTTGGTGAGAACGTCTTTACAATACCGTTAAGGACATTGACCTCCGGCGGCGTCAGGTCATAGACCAATGTGCCGTTATATGCTCCCGACTGGTTCTGACCTGCGTCAAGGACCACAATATCATAAGAATAGATGCCCTCTGTAAGAATATCCCCGTCTATTTTTCCATCCCATATAAGTTTGTTTTCTCCCGGTTGCAACTCCATCTTTTCAAACACCTTGTAAACAACTCCATTTTGATCCTTAAGAACCGCATCCAGATATAGCTTATTGTAAACGTTATCTATCACCTTTAGGACAAATTCAACCGTGTCGTGCCGGCCGTCATCATTTGGGGAGATAACGCTTGGCGCGCTTATCACGCTTAACGACGGGGCAACATCGTCTATCTTGATATTTACGGTATGTGCCTCTTCTGTATTGCCGAGATGATCTACGGCACGATACAATAGCATTACATCGTTATCGACCGATAACGGTTCTTTATATATCTGCCACACATCATCGCTGATCTTATATTCGATCCTGTCAAGGCCGGACGGGGGATCGCCGGCTTCAACCGCATTTAGAGAAAGCTTCGTCTCCGGAGTTACGATCAATTTGCCGCCCGATTCTTGGTATAATCCATCGATGCTCATAGAACTTGCAGGCGGAGAGATATCTAATAACATTTCTCGTGTTTGAATAGGACTGCGCAAGCCCAATTGGTCCACCGCAAAATATTCGATGATATAAAGGCCTTCCTCTCCCGATTGAATAGAGAACGACTCGCCATAAACTTGATATTCCGATCCATCAACTCGATATTTGATATGGTCGATCGCACCTCCTGCCGAAGTTATGGAGAATATTGTCTCATCATTGACCCATGTTTGGTTGGCGGGGTTATGCTTAGGCCCTTCTGTTACCAGATTTAACACGATGCCGCTTGACTCTTCATCGCTCATCTTCTCCTGAATTATGACACTGGCCGACTTATCGCTCTCAAGATTATTATTATTATCTACCGCATGATAGACAATAGTATGCGTTCCGGTCTCAAGGAAGAGATTGAAAGGCTGTTCATATTTTACATATTCGCCTCCATCGACGGCATATTCAATATATTTAACACCGGACTGCCACCCCGAAGAGGCCGAATCGGATGTCTTTATCTCTATGACGACTCCACTTGCCGAATATACCGTGCCTCCATCGGCAACCGCCTTGCCGTTAATGATCAGAGAGGATTGCGCAGGGGTGTTGTCTATGGCCACCGGCAAGTCATAGGTTGCAGTTGCCCCCTGCGGCCCCTTGGCATCGAATCTTAAGATATAGTTTCCGTTGAGACCGCTTACATCCCATTCAATACTCATTTGAGAGAACGCCGTTGTGGAATTCGCCTCCGACTTGCTATAGATATTTGTCTTCGAAGAAGGGTTCCCTTCGGGATAATAACTGATCTCAAGAGATGTAATGCTGGCCAGCGGCTTTGGAACATCTGGTGCATCCACCGGCCGCGGCTCGACCTCAACCCTGCCGATAATATTTATCAAACCGCTGATGGACCGATCGGAGGTGGGCGACTCGATGTAAAAATATCCGGCGATCTTTTTTGCAAGAAAGTATTGTGAAAAATGTTCCAAGCTCGCCGTAAACCTCCAGACGTCATTATTCGGATCATCATCATCCATGTTGTCGAAGGTCACGACCGTCGCAAGTCCATCTATAGCTTCATCGCCGGCCAGATTGTAAATAGTAAGCTCCGAGGCATCGGCAACGCCAAAGGCGTCTTTAAGTTCGGACGGTGTATAGGTTATCTCCAGTTGAACGTGGTGATCGGGATCGATTTTTATATCATCCGGCTTGATATCGAATATTGGGCCAAGCGGGGCGATCCCGGTGGGTAGTTTGAAATCTGCCTCGCCGGGCTTTACGCTGTTGATAGTGACCAGCTCCGAGCCATTCGGCAATGCCCCTGCGCCAAAGACAAGAGATGCCCGCTTGAACGGGGTATAGACCCGCACAAAATCATTCTGTCCGAGAGTCGAGGTATCAACCTTTGTCCCGATGCCGATATCGAACTTATCAATATTAACATTGCCGCCGCTCTTCGTCTTTAGGACGACCGTGTAATTTTCGCCATTCAACCTTGTCACATCCCAGTGGGCAAGGATGCCGTTACTTACCGGATTAGACGTTCGCGATTCGATGGAATACCACTTTGGAGTTGCCTTGCTTGCGTCATAATAATAGAGTTCATAATTGGCGCCGGCGCTTCCCCATATCTCGACGAATTTTTTCGGCGCCGCCTCCGGCAAGAGCCTAAGGCGGAAATAGTCATCAATATTGGAATTTTGCGTCCCTTTAACCCCGGCCGGCGTTACACTTAACTGATCAACTTTAAAGACGTCCCATGCATTATCACCGTCCGGCTCGCTTATAGACACGTTTGGATAACGAATATCCAGATCCCAATTTGTAAGACGGACAACATCTGAAAAACTATACAGATTCCTCCCGGGGTTACCGTTGAATATATTTGTTTTGTAACCGTTATAGATATTTATGTTGTCCGTTGTTGCGTGATAGTATTCCTCGTTAAAGTCCTTATAGTTTCCCCAAATCTTTTTGTATGGCGCACTGGAAAGGTATGGGTCGTGCTGATCGGTATTATAAGCATTAGCGGAATAGACTGACGCCGATATCTTGCCGTCGGTTAGCCATGTCTGTAATCCGGGCAGTGTTATTGTGGAGCCGCCAGAAGAACCAGATGAGGTTATGCCGTTTATCTTATTGGAGGTCGTGAGGCCATAGCTTGAAATCGAGGCGGATATTGTATCAGCCTGGCCGCTTCCAACCTGGCCTGTATATTGCGCAAAATTATTGCTGGGATTATTGACCGTGCTTGTAATAGAATAACTCCCAGAGGATGAATCGGGGCCCCAATCTCTAGAAGTAAGCTTCTTGCCGTCGGCATACGCAGTTACTGTTCCACAATCGTAAACAACAGTTCCAGATGGTGGATAACCAGGGGTGCAATAATTATCACCTGTGTAGAGATGACATTTATTACAGATGGTCAGCCATATATCCTTTTGATAACCAGGATCGTTGCCGGTCATTACACATTTATCTAAAATACCTGGTCCAATTGGTACGGCTGACTGGGCAGTGAAGCTGATTGAATTACCACTTTTAAGTGATTTGCCACCAAATGGAGCGATATGCTCCATGGCGGGCGGAATTTGAAATGACTCAACTCCACTGCTAAAACTTTTATTTTGGATGTTAGCTTCAGCACCGTTGGTCATTATCCCAAACTCATCGACAGAATAACCACTGCCTAATGAAACGTTTAGATTAACTACTGGAATCTTTGGATTAACACCACCGCCACCTCCGCCTCCCCCACCGCCTATTTCGGCATCTTCGCATATAACAGTCTTGTCCGAAACTGATTTTGAGGTATAAATATAATATGTTTCTTTCCCCTTCGCGCCAATAGTATAATCGAACGGCATCTCGATATACCCGTTCCCCTTGGCGCGCCAGAGGAAATCGGGGTTCCCTTCCATCGCCGAAAGCTCATCGCCTTCATTCACTATCTCACCGTCATCACCTTTAAGTTGTGTAATGTTAGCCACAAGCCCGCTATTTAATGAAGAGGCGTCAAGGTGCACCGCGATATCTTTGGTTATCACTGCCTCATTGCCGACATCAATGCTCTCTGCCGTCAAACGAACGATATAATCGGCACCGACAGGCAGGATAAGGCCGTTGTCCCCTGTGCCGGCCCAATATTCACTGCCATCGTCGTGTTTCTTTATCACGCCATTCGTCAAAACTTTTTGGACGACATATCCGCCCCCGGGAGCGGCTACGAGAACCTGTGTCGTTACCTTTGCCTCCTTGGTCAGTTCATAGCTCAAGAAAGTCTTTTCCGCTTCAAGGTTGGCACCAAAACCAATTGGATCAAAATGGGCCGGCGTTGCACTGAATTTGGTGATATTTAAGATGTCGGTTGCGGCAAAGCCCTTCGCAACGGTCAGGCCAAGCGAATCATCGATATCAACACCCGTCCCATCCACCGCATGGGCCTCGATCCTTATTCTGTATTCACCCCCGCTGACATTTCTATCCAATGTATTCTTTCCATCCCATGTAAAACTATACTTTGGATTACCGGCATCATTTGGAGCCTGATCGTTGAAGGAATAGACGGCCACCGCAGGACCGTAAACACCGCTGTTATATTGAAAAATCGTAATGTGGACGTTCGATGTCTCATTCTCCAGTGAATAAGAGATCGTTGTTGTGGAATTATTCTGATCTATATTCGTATTTGTAATCGCGGCATTTACGATGTCCGGTCCCTTATATTTTGGATTGTTAGGATTATTTATATCGTATGGATCACTTGCGTCATATGGGTCTGTTGGTTTTGCGTTCGCAATTGTTACAACCAGCGTGTCGTAACTAAGCTTGTCCGGTGTGTTTCCATTGCTATCCATGACCTTTAAGAGGAGCGTGTATTCACTATTTGGGATCTTTTCTGTATCGGTTGCATCAAATATTCCAAGCGCGCCATGCTGAACCGGCCGGCACGAAACATTTGAAACGGGATATAGCGCATCATTCGGCTCATTAAAATTATTTGCCGAACACTGGTGTTGCAACGGAACAATAAGCGGAAGCCATGAAGAGCCGGCCTTGCCGACATTCGCCGCATCTTCGGCCGTTACATCCCATACGCCCGGCCTATAATACAATTTGTATGACTGGAAATCCGCATCGAGGTTATCTTCGCCGAAGTTCGGGTCAACGGCGATCCCTGAAAGGGAAACCTCTCCAAATACCTTCGGATATATATCATCTTCTTCATTATCGTCCTTTGGGATCTCGATCTCAGCCTTGATCCCGTTAACTATCGCACTGACCTTGGCGATGCTAACAAACCCATCTTTCGATTCGGCCACAATTTTAATAATGTATAGGCCTGTTTCAAGCGAGGCATCATCATTTTCCGTGACTGTCCCGCGTGTATCAACGCCGCTCCATGTGTCGGTATGCTCACCCGCCGGCTTCAATTCCTTTTCCTTTATCCTGGAGATGAAATGTTCGTGAGAATCGTAGAGATCGAGCGCCACCAGCGCCTCATCAGATAACCAGTAATGAATGATCGTGTTATCGTTGACACCGTCTCCGTTAGGCGTGAACGGCTTGGGGAATGAGAATACATCGAATATCTCTATCATTTCGATAAAATCAAAATTAGCAAACGTATCCCATTCCCTCACATTCTCGCCAAGCCTGATACGCGAATATCTGTTGTGGTTCGTGCGATATATGACATTCTGATCCCAGCCGGTGTTGCTTGAAAATAACCCGCGATAGATATCGTTGGCAACGACGCCGTTGATGGGCGAAGGTTCTCTGTAACCTAGATCATATCTCCAAGATGCAACGGCCTCGCCCGTTACCTCAAACGCAAGCAACGCCCCTTTATCTGTGGCGACAATTATCTCCGGAAACTTGTCAACATCAATGTCATCAACTATAACCCCAGATATGATATTTATTCCGCTCGGCAGTTTATTATCCATGACAAGCGCGCCATTCTTGTCAACGCCTAATATCCGTCCTTTGGTTGTGCTGAATATGATCTCCGGATAATCGTCTCTTGTGATATCTCTGATCACAATATTTCCGATGATCTCCTCTCCATCAGGCAAACTATAAAACTCCGTCATATTGCCGAATTCGTCCCAGACATAGACCTTATTGCTGGACGCGGCATAGAGTTGATCCATCCCGTCGTTATCAACATCCCCGCAGTTTAGGTGAGGTATCGTATCGAGGGTCTTTTTGAATTCAGAAATAGATTTGAAATCCCTGCGAAAGACCTTTACCACCCCGCTTGTCGTTGAATAGATGATCTCCGGACTTGAATCGCGGTTGATGTCCGAAATGAGCGGTGTTTCAACTATGTCATCATCGGGAAGTTCAAAACTCCAACTCGCAAGCTCTGCCCCGTTTCCCTTGAAGACATGCAGTTTTAGATCGCCGCCATCTTTATCTTCCGAGACAGCCACCACCTCTGCCTGTTGGTCTATGTCAATATCTAGAAGCCTCGGACCATATAAAAAGATGCGCTTTTGCGCTGACAAATCCTTCGGCCAACCTGCAAGCTGTTTTCCTTCCTTATCCCACACATACAATTTACCATCGTTTGAAACGGTCACACGTTCGATCGCAATGGATGAATCGATATTACCGGTCGCCGACCGCGCATAGCCATCCTGCGCGGCCAAAACCGCCACCGCTAAAAGGGCTAATAGTGTTACCAGTTGTCTCATAAAATATTACTGTTCATCCATTTCAAGCGCATATCCTTTGTCCGTGCCATACCCGTTATCGACCTGCAAACGTGTATTAGTGCAATATTCATCAATGGTTACCTCGATCTGGTTTGCCGATATGCTCTCAAATGGAAAATAGTGACCGCAATTTTCAAAACTTACCTTTCCATACAAATTGAATCCTTTAATCGTTACCTTCGAGCCAAGACTGGCCGTCAAAGGGTAAATCTCGGTAATAATAGGCTCTGAAACATTGGTTGAAACTCCCGCATCGATAGCGCCTGCAAATGCAGTTTCTTCGCCATCCCGATCTATGGTCATTGTTTCCAAGTCTAATTTTCGCAATTTTACATCTTCAAGACTGCCAACGGTGTTTAAATTTGATACATATGCCTTATCTAATTTTAAACGCCCGCTCACGGCAACCCATGTTGACACTGGAACATAATCAGGTTCGCATGACACCCACGCCGGACATGTAGTTGCTTTTTGTTCCTTTCTGTATTCATGCACGCTAAAAAATGCCTGGTCGTTATTTGCCGAAAAGGCATTATCAAAACCGATCTCAATTTCTTCACCTGCGAAAAAGTGTTTTAAGGGAATATAGAGCTGGACCAGATCGATAATTTCCTCATTATCCCCATTATCGTTATGGGAAGTATAAACTGCCATCATTTTTTCTGTGTCAATTTCGAGGCTTTCACTTCCAAGATTAAGGGTTCCACTTTCTGACAACTGTAATATACTATCGTCGTCTCCAGATGAGCCGCAGGAGCATAAAAATACCGTCAAAATAAGAACCCCAAGAAATTTTCTCCTGAAAACAAACTTCCCAATTATAAATAAAAGTGGCAGTAAAAAAGGCCATACATTAATTTTGGTTGCACCAGACACCGAGCAACCGCTTTTGCCTTCTTCCGAAAGACCGCCCGCATCGCTATTGCTCAAATATGGTTGGAATGCGGTCTCTTGGACTTCATCCTGCGCCAAGGGAAGCGGCGTATTTAAATCTGTCGTGTCAAAATTTTGCATCGTTTTTAAAACATTTAGTTTGCCGTATCCCCACTGATTATTAGGCAGGGTGACTGTAAACTCATCGTCAGTTGTATTCTTTTCTAAAAACATTTTAATTTGGTTGACTGACAATTCCGGGTTTCTCTCAAACAACAAAGCAACGGATCCTGCAACATGCGGTGCCGCCATGCTTGTGCCGTCCATAGCCGCAAATTTAGTTCCATCAAGTTCAATTGGCAATCCAGCTTGAATCGCAGTATTAACGGCTTGAGATGAAAGGGCGGAAATAACCCATTCGCCCGGTGCCGTTATTTCTGGTTTCTGGCCCGTTTGTTCAGGGGCAATGGATGGACCGTAACTGCTAAATGGGGAAATTTCGCCAATTTCGGTAAAATCAAAATCGTCAGGGAATAAAGATGAATCCAAAAAGAAGAAATCAGACCTGCTTGCATAAGAGCCTACAGATATAACATTTTTAGCTGTTGATGGGATTCCAACCGTAAATTTGCTATCGCCAGCGAAATAAGTGTAACCGGTCGCTTTATAATTACCAACTCGTTTTGCGAAAAGGGCTCCACCATCCACAACCCAAGCGTCAAACCTTCCGTTTCCGGTTGCGATCAGATCGAATACATAATTATCTGTTGAAATTTCCGCACCGGCATCGCCTTCCACAGCCGTGATATTAACAACGGTATGTTTCTTCCCGTTAAGGGGATTATTCGTTTCTGAAGAGTCGATAACAACTCTTAACTTCCCATCATCTGTGATTGCATCGAAAATATCGCCTGAAGCCACAAGCCCGGTATCTTCATAGGTATCATAATTATCAACGCCTATCCCAAAAGAAATATTACTATCGCTTGATTGCCAGATATCCAATATCAGTCCATGCACATGAGAAGCCAGCCCATGAAACTCAACCGCCTTTGTTTCGTCTGTAAGTGCCGCACCGGCATGGATACTGGCAAAATATCCCTCCGATTGGCGGTTTTTATTTCCCGCTGACCCAACAATGCTTCTTCCGCCTAAATCATCCAAAAAATCATTTAGCGCCTCTTCCAGAAGAGACGTTCCATCGTGGGCTCCAAAATGCATTCCCAAGCTGATATTGATAACAGCGGGCTTGCCTAAGGAACCGGCCTTCGTAAAAATATAATTGGCGGCATCAATTATGCGGTTTGATAAAGCACCCCAATAATCCAGAGATGGCGCATATTCCGCAAAATCAAATTTTTCTGTGACCTTAACGATTATCAATTCTGAATCGGGGGCAATGCCATTATACCGATCATGCCTGCCGGCAACGATCCCCGCAATATGAGTACCGTGGCCGGCAAAATCATACGAAGGGCAGTTCCCCTCCTCAATCTGGGAATTAAGGCATTCTATACCGTATGAATTTTCAATATCGTTCGGTGCCGAAAAACCCTCCGAGCTCCCGACTGTCTGATCCCAAATAGAAATAATTCTTGAGTTGCCATTATCGTCATTAAATACGCTATGTGCCCAATCAATACCTGAATCAATAATTCCGACAATAACCCCCTTGCCCGTATACGGAGTATTGTTCGCCATGCCGGCATGAACGGATGGAGCCCCGATTGATACGCCACTTTCATCAAGATTTAACGTCAATGATTTTGCCGCTTCAATATAAACGACTTCCGGTCGCTCCGATATTTCTTGAACAATGTCTTTTGAAATATCTGCAGTAATAATATTTTTTGTGGTTGTATGTATTATGCCGCCATTATCGGAAATGAAGATGCGAGTTATTTTGGGAGATTTCGTTTGAATTATCGTCGGGATTAGTCCCTGATCTGAACTCATTGTTTTATAAAATGAGTCGTCCATTTTGCCGCTAATATTAAAATAGGGGTCCAGTTTGTTCCCCGCTAAAATCGAACCGGGACATAGCAAAATAAGAAATATCACCAATTTTTTCATTTTTCAACCCTGCCTTCCAATTCCTCTGCGGCCACACTATCTCCCACTACACCCATAATTCTATATTGGGTTTCTCCTTTCATGGCATAAGACAAGTCACAATGCTCCATGCCTTTTGCCACTTTATCAAGCGCCTCATCAATGTGCTTATTCTTAGATGATTTGGTCAACTCGTGGGAAAGGTAATTTCCATCGGCATCGAAGTTGATCCATGCAACAGAATATTTCCCCCACATATCAGCTGTCGCCGGTCTATTGCCGTTTTTTCCAAGACTCATGGCAAAACAATCTAAAAGATCTTTTTGTGTGTCGCGAAAGGCTGTCGGCGACATTTTATCACATTGTTCGCCACTGCACTGAAACCTACAATTCTCTTTTTTAGACTGCTCAAACCGTTTCGTTATATTTGTGCTCTTGTCATCAATAAAAAGCGTAGCCGTATGTAGAGAAGCTGAATCGCTACGATAGAATGTGACCTCGAACGCCAAATCATCTATGCCTTTTACCCACATTGGCACAAAATGCTTATCCCTCCTGCTAAGATAGACCAGTCCGTAAAAAGATGCGCCTGGCTCCAAATTATCTTTATAAAAAACCTCATTTACTCCAAGAGTCGGCCTTTTTTGGGAAGGCATATACTTCTGATGAAGAAGTTTATTTAAATCTTCGCCATCTGTAAAAAAATCCCTTCCCGCAATAGCACCGACGGTCCTGTCTCCATAAGGGGTATATTGCGGAACATATATCCGTCTGCCTTTCGAGGACTTGACGCTAATGCGATCAATTGAAATCGGTCTGTCGCTATAATTCTGGATCATCATTCCGACCGGGATGGTTTTGCTCAAACTGCCAGACAAATAAAAATCCCCCTTGTCCTTTCTGGAAAAATACGGCCGAATGGCAATAACAACCTTGCCATCATCAGAAATTGCAACTGAAGGGCTTAAATCACTCTCCTCCGATATTGCACTTAAACGCGGCAAAATGACCATTGCCAACACCAACATAAAATAATAATAGAATCTCATTCTTTTCCCCCTTTGTTGTTTTTAATTTCCATTTTTATTTTTAATACTAATGATAATCAAATAAATACCAAACAATGCTGTAAAAGCGTATATTCCAAGCACAGCTTTACCGCTTTCCCCATATACAGGTTCGTATATATAAGGCCTTACATAACCTGATTTATGATAAAGATAAATAGCTAGTGGGAAATCTATAATCAACATTATTCCAATAGTAATGTAAAGCCATCGAAGATTCATTTGTCTACCTCTTAGTTCTTTTTTGGATGCCCATTATTTTCATCACTGTTCAAATAAATATTATCGACTTCCTCACCTGTTATGTTTTCACGTAATGATTCTTCATTAAAGTAGCGGTATATATCTATCGGTTTCTCTATTGCGAATGATATCCAATAACTAACAGCGTCTGATGGTCCTGGTGCTAAACCAGTTTTCTGACTTGTTAAAATTGACAGGAAAGATGTTCCAAGTCCCTTCGTTATTTGATTAAATGCTTCTGCGTTTCTAAGATATGTGCCTA
>PCWZ01000085.1:11297-11439 GCA_002796305.1 Deltaproteobacteria bacterium CG11_big_fil_rev_8_21_14_0_20_49_13 | reverse complement strand
CGGCCGGTCCAACTGCAACCGCCACATTCGCCGCCCCCACCCCCGCCAGCGCAACTGCCGGCCCTGCGACCATCACACCTTCGACATACGGATACCATGACGGCGTGTTGGGCCCGGGTTGGCTTATATTCCACGCTTCATC
>PCWZ01000085.1:221-11229 GCA_002796305.1 Deltaproteobacteria bacterium CG11_big_fil_rev_8_21_14_0_20_49_13 | reverse complement strand
TGCACGCAGGCCATAAGGATCTGTCTTATTCACAGGATTATTGCCCACGTATGCATACAAGTTCATTCCATCTGCATATCCCAACGGATCGCGGGATATGAAGCGGCCAATCTTTGGATTGTAATACCTGTTGCGGAAGTTGTAGAGGCCGGTTTCGGAATCCAATATCTGGCCGGTAAAATAGAACGGATTTTCAATCGTGCTTGCGCCAAGCTCATTGCCAACTGCGTCTGTGATGGTAACGTTGCCAAATGGATCATAGGCATACTTTTCAACTACTTCACCCGCTGTATTTGTTACCGCCACAATGCTGCCTTGATAGTTATAATGATAATAATAAATGTTTCCATCCTTCATCATCGCAACCGGTTCATCCAAACCGCTATAAATATAATTGGCCTTTACATTGTCATTAACGTCCCGCTCCTCGATCAACTGCCAACCGTCATAAATATAACGTGTCGCATCTCCGCTGACCGCATCCTGCTTGGAGACGCGCCGCCCAAGGGCATCATATTCATAGCTCGCAACAAGGAGACCGTCCGAAACGTTATAGGCCTCTGTGATTAAGCCTCTCCAATTATATTCATAGCTGAATTCAGAGTCTTGGATCAGGTTGCCGTCGTCATCATAAACAAGGCCTTCGGTATATTGATTGAGGTTACTTGCGGCGTAAACTTTATTATCAATTTTTGTGAAGTTGTCTGCCTTATCATAATTATATATATGATCCTTGTCGGCTGTCAGGCGATAGATGCCGTCATACTGATAAATATTGTTGCCATCTTGCAAAACATTTCCGACCTTGTCGTGATCGAGGACATAATTGACTATTGCAGAGTTATTTGGCCCGCTCCATTTTTGCTTATTTAACCTTGCAATATCATCATATTCAAATACGGCGCCCGAATCATTTGCATAATCAACCGATGCCTTTCGATTTAATCCCGCATACGTGATATCTGAGATCGAACCAAATGTACCTTCATTAACCCCCGCAAGCCGCCCCATAGAATCAACCGACAGGTTTAATGAAACATCCGATGGATAGAAAAGAGAAGTCCTGTCTCCGCTCAAGTTATAACCGCTGACAACAGAATGTCCCGACTGCGAGTTGCTGACTAGATTATTAAAGAGGTCGTATCCATATGAAGAGGTCTGCAACTGAAGGCCATTTTTGTCATAAGAACCATGGCCAGTAAGCCGACCTATGCCGTCATATCCAATCTCGTCTTTTCCGATATACACGCCATTTTGAGCTATTTCGCGTTTCACCAACTTCCCCGTCGGATCATACGAAAAATTGACCTTGTAACCTGCCGGCGAACTATAGGCCTTTGCCATCGAGTTGGCGTCATACTCAACTGAATATAAACTGCCATCGGGGAGATCCGTAGAAACTTTTCTATTGAGCGAATCATAATCAAAGTTCGTGGTGTTCCCATTTGCATCCGTTGCCGAAACAAGCCTTGAATTGTCATCCCATTCATATCCGGTAACAACCGTGTCTAATGGAGAGCTGTTTTCTGTCTTTTTAACAAGCCGTCTTATACCGTCATATTCAAACGCTGTTATATTACCGTTAGGATCCGAAATCTTTATTAAATTATCAATGCCGTCATAATGATATTGCCACTTGTTCCCCAAATCGTCGGTTTTACTAATAAGACGATTTAATGGATCATATCCATATTGAAGCGCGTTTACCCCATCCGCCTCGCCGTGCTTTTCCGACAAGGCGTTGCCGTTGGCATCATATATATAGCTAACCTGATTACCTCCCGCATCGATAGCGGCAACCAAACGTCCGGCGGCATCGTAGGCATAGATGTCTCCATTATTGAGGGGATCTATTTTCTTGGTTGGTCTGCCAATGGGATTATATTCATACAAATAATTCTTGGTTCCATCGCCTTCACTGGACTTAATGAGTCTATCTGCATCGTCGTATGTAAATGCCTCCTTGAATAACGCCCCATCTTTACCGTTCCTTTCTACTCCCACCACAAGTCCGAGCGGGTCATATTGATAAAGCGTCTTACCACCGAGGGCATCTTCTTCCTGGATCCTGTGGTCAAAGCCATCGTATGTGTAAGACACGGCATTTCCCAAGCCGTCTATGATCTTCACCGGATCTTTATTGTAATCGTAATAGATTGCAGTTGTTGAGGCATCCTTGCTACCATATCCCTTCGTGACAAGATACGGCAGGTCGCGTTCATCATACTGGATGAACATGCTGTTTCCCTCTGGCTGGATGACGCGAGCCAAATTTTCGTTCAGGTCATATTGGTATTCGGTCACAATAACATGATCGGCATCCACTTCCTCCTTTTTCAAGATCGGGCGGTCAAGGATATTATATTCAAATTCCGTGGTAAGCCATTTATCGATATTTTTTCTGTCGATTTTTTCCACTTTATCGTTCTCATCATAAAAATATTTTGTAATATTGCCCAACGCATCTTCTTCCTTGGTTACATGGCCCAACACATCCAATTCATACGTAAACACATTGCCGTTGGCATCCGTAAATGATGTAATATTACCCAGCGCATCTCTTACGACAGATTTGGTCAGTGCAAGTCCGACCGCATCCTGAACCGACCCAATGATATAATCGTCCTTATATAGATAATCGGTCACTGCCCCAGCCTCATCTATCATCTTCGTGACCTGTCCGTTATCGTTATATTGGAACTTTCTAACAAGCCCCATCGGCCTCTCGATCGAAACCGCATTCCCCTTGCTGTCGTATTGTATCGCGATTGTCCTCTGCTTCGGATCTGTGATCGCTACGGGCTTGTTATACAATGGTTCATAAACATAGCTTGTAACCAGCGGATCGCCGCCGCCACGGTCAGGGTCGGCTATCCTTTTTACCTCTTTCAGGTTGCCGCGGGAAGGCTGTGAGACATCATCATATTTAAATTCAACGCTGTTGCCTTCGGGATAAGTGGTGGACGTGATCAAACCATCTAAATTGTAGGCATGCGTTGTTATATAACTATCGGGGTCATCCGGGCGGATGCTCCGCGTAAACTCCTCAACCTTTAGGGGATTGCCCTGACAGTTAAAATCATATTTCGTTAAATTCTCGCTCCTGTCCCTGACAACGGTTCTATAAAGGACATCTGTTAACTGTTCCGCCTTGTTACATTCGGATACCGCCGCTACTTGATGATATTCAAACTCAAACCATCCTTCACTTCCAAACTGTTGTTTCACCACCCTGTCAAAGACCGAATAGACATTATAAAGATACGTTTGGCCTTTGGCGTCTGTAGCTGAAATGAGATTATGATTCAACTCACCCTTATCTTCGGAGTAACCGCTCGAATAGGTATATGTGGTCTTTCCGCCCTTTGGATTTTCTACAGAAATTAGATCGAGATCATCATTATAAGAAAAGGTTACGGCCCTGCCGGCAAAATCAACGATTCGGTGAAGTTTTCCTATTAGATCGCCGGTTGCAAAATATTCATATTTGATCTTCCTCCCCAGTGTGTCTGTTACAGTGGTTAGCCGTTTTTCACTGCCAAGATAATCATAATCAAAGAGGAGCGCGTTGTCATTACTATCGGCTATTGATGTGATGTATCCATCGCCATCATATAAATTAACCATGCCATGACGATCTCGAATCTTGTATGTGCCGTTATCAAACTTTGTCAGCAGATCAAACCGGCCGGAGGGTGAAAGATAGCTTCCGTCCTCATTCTTAACATAGATATCAAACCTTGCATCACCATCGAACCTCGCAATATTGCCATTTTCCCGGACTACCAGCTTTTTATTATAATTATGATCCCAGTTATACCCAAGCGAATCGTTCATTACGATCCGGCTTCGGTATGTCCGTTTAAATTCGTAATCCATACCTTTTCCCGGAATTTTCAGATCAATCACCGATTGTGTTAGGTCACCGCTGTGGAGCAGAACCGGATCTCCGGCATTGTTTATATCATTGCTAGTAGTACTTGAGGTCTGTTGCTGTTGGACGGTTGCGGCAGGTTTATCAGGTTCTTCTTGGAGTCCGCCAACGTTGGCTGGTTTTGACTCGAACTCGACGGGTTGCTTCCACTCGTTTGCCCCTCCTGCAGGTTGAGGCGGCAGGCCGACGCCAGTTCCGGTTGAAATCCCGCCTGCTCCGCCGACTAACGTTGGCATCAACGTGCTTGATGGAGGCTCAATAACAGAAATAGATATTGTTATAGGATTAGGGATATCAAAGCTATTGCCGGTTGGGGGCAATAAATCAGCCGTTGGATCATACTGAACTAAATCGCTTACGTCAGAGTAGGAATCGTCCAAAACTACTGATTCGTCGTCACGTCGCTGGAAAACACTGTCTATCGCATTTCCAATAGCATCTCCCCAGTTTCTAAGGGCATCCCCTAACGGATTTTGTCTTGGAATAAAACTACAAAGAGTCAAAGTGTCATTACAATTACTTACTGCCGCTACCCTTTCAGCATACTTTTTATTACTATATCTGCCATCGGCCTCTGACCCAGAACCAGGCGATAGGACCAACGACATCATATCCATGCTCGAACTCATCCCTCCACCAATCCCCAAAAAAGAAGCCCCGGCATTAACAAGCATCCCAGCCATAATCGCTCCAGATGGATCAAAACCCCCACCTTCCATCCCAACCCCACCCATCGGCCCACTTATATCACCACCTCCTGTCAAATCTATAACCTCACCCCCACCATCGATCGGTCCATCCATACTGCCGCCGCCAAAGCCGCCCCAGAGGCCAAAGATGTCCTTTTTTACCAATGGGTTATTGTCAGTGTAGATATAATGATTAAACCCTTGGGCAAGGGGGTCACGGCTCAAATATCGCCCCAATTGCGGGTCATAATACCGTCCGCCAAAATATATAAGGCCAGTTTCTCTATCGAACGGCTTGCCCGCAAAGAGATATTCATTTGAATCCGGGCCGTTCAGAAAATTGGTATTCCCGAAAGGATCATACCTGACTGTCTGTGTCACCTTTCCATCTTCATCGGTAATGCCGATCGTGTTGCCCAATTCATCCGTGTGATAGACTTTTAATTTGTCTCCCTCAACTGCCGCAATGCGGAGGCCGCCAATATAAATATGCGCTGTATCAATTTCTCCTTTATCATTCACCTCAATAAGGGGATCTAAAGACTCGCCATATCCATAATAAGTGGTTTTACCATCTACGACTTTAGATTCTCTCCTACCGACATAATCATATGTGTAGGTTGACGATGTCTCAAAATTAATTTGATCATCCTTAACATCGGCGCTGATAAGCCTGTTATCGGCATCGTATGAAAAGGACCTCTCCAGCACTAATTTTCCACTGTGATATTCTTTTTGTGAAATTTCATTTCCGAGTTTATAATTAAACTCTGCTTTTATCTCCTCATTATCACCGCCAGAGCTGTAACTTTGCAGTTTATTTGATTCAACTTTGTATTGGATGTTCTTTACGGAATCCTTATAAGTTATCCTATTCCCATCTACATCATAGCCATATTCCTGGACATCGTAAAAAGTATCCTCTTCATTGCGGTAATATTCGGCCTTTATGAGGCGATTGATGGTGTCATAAGAATAGACGGCTCTCGACCCGTCAGCATGCGTAACGCTTTTTTTGTTCCCGCGTTCGTCATATGCGTATTTCTCATCAATAAAATATCTGTCGCCTTTATGCGTTGTAATCTTTGTTATCCTTTCGGCAATGTCATAGGCGTATTCCGTTTCAACCCCATTAAAATATTCTATCAGCGTAACATCTCCGGCAGCGTTATAACTCAACTTGGCAAGTTTTAGGCCGGTCTTTGAACCAACTCTCACCTCTGTCACACGCCTGTCATTATCCAACACGTAGAAGACTGACAAGCCGTGAGGATAATTAACTTGTGTGACATTGCCAAATATATCCTTGTCATATGCAAATGTATATTTCTGATTAAGGGCATCGATCTTTCGCGCAGTCCCCTCAATTGAGCCGCCTCTTCCATACCAAAAAGATGTATCCCCGGAGTAGTCGGCTATCTCCCTTAATCGCCCGAAGGCGTTCTCTCCGACATCGCCATAAAAAAGCGTAATATCATTCAACTCCTTGCCACCTGTCGCAGATAGATCAAGGGACGACAGAAGATTGTTGGTGGTATATGTCAAACTCGTTTCAACCAGATTTTCATCGGCATCGGCGGTAGATGTCTTTGTCAGGAAGCCTAATGTGTCCACATCGTCAACCTTTACCACGTCTCCGCCGGGATATGTCCTTGCAATGGTGCCATCAACATAGTTTATATTATTATCAATAGAAATACCCGACGGGCTGGCGATCTTTGTCACATTTCCTAATGCATCACGTTGATAGGTGGTAACAAGTTCTGCATCGTTCAAATATTTGGATTCAGAAATAAGCCGGCCCAAAAGGTTCTTATTTCCCTTATAAACAAGACTGCCATCAAGATAGACATTTGTAACGTCATTTAATAACAACTTTCCTTTATCTGAATCGGCCGCGTTGACCGTGTAAACATAATGAAGTGGCGTAACACCGGTAAGGTATTTATCCAACACCCTATCAAAGCCATCATAAACAATAGAGAGTTGCCGCCCGTCGGGATATGTCACAGAGCCAAGTCTTTCCAGTGAATCATAACCATATGTCTTTGCCGAACCGTTTTTATCTACCTGGACAAGCTGTCCCGTTCCATTATATTTCCTTTTTACCGAAAAATCCCCGCCGGCAAGCCCGTCGTGTATAACGGTATTGATCTGATTAGGCGATCCACCATCATTTTTAAAAATATATTCATGATCAATCTGGTATAATAACCCCTGATTGAATGTCTCCAGCTTTGTCAACTGCCCAAGGCTATTATAAAGATAATTCGTCTTGGAACCGCCGCCATATTCGGCGGTGAGTAGTAAGCCGGTATTGGAGTCATAACTATATTTCAAGACCTCGCCGGAACTTGTGATCTTTGAAGTTGGAAAGATATGATTTTCATCGTATGAAATTGTGGCGTTTGGATTAGAAAAACCTCCTTCATATGTCTTTATTACATTTGCATAAGCATCGTAGCAATCTTCAACCTGTTCTCTCTCCTCGCCACCGCCTATCTGTTGATACCTTTTTTTCGCCATCCCTATCGGAACACTTCCCCCGCATTTGTCGCTACCATCGTATTGAAAATACTCCCTGTGTGTTATTCCGCTGACGTCTTGTTCTATACTGGTAACCAGATTCTTCTGTCTTAAATTTTCAGAAATATCTTTAGGGGTCAGTGAGGTATCCAAATTTAGCGAATCGTTGATGATCCCGGATGGAAGTTTATATGAATATATCCGCTTGTTGCTATTTGCATCGGTGATCGTAAGCGTGCGACCGGCATCATCGTATTCTGCCGAATAGCTTGTATATGATGCCCCATCCCTTGCAATATCTACTTTTTTAAGACCACTTACGGTTTTTTTGTGTTCATCAACGGCCCAATTATAAGTGTCAATCACCTCACGTCCATTTGCCACAGCCGTCTTGGTTTTCAAAAGAAGCTGGCCAAACTTCTTTTCGAACGTCAAACCGACCTTGGCTCCGTCTTCACGATAGACTTCTGTATTAACCGCATCCTTTTTATCCTGAACACGATAATACTTTTGAAAATAATCTTTTATGTTATTTGCGTCTGGAATTTCCGTAACAACAACATTTTTTGTTGCAGTTTCGTATTTTAGCTCAGAGTCATCAAAAAACTCGTAGCGCATGTAACCGCCTGTTGGATAACCGACCTGAATAAACTTTATTGGATCGGCAAATTCATCGAATCCAAATCTCCTTACAAATGGAAATACCTTAAGCCCCTCCTTCGGATCATATTCCAAGGTTGTAATGTTTCCGGCAGGATCGGTCACATTGGTAAAACGCCTCTTCTCATCTACACTCAAATTCCAAACGCGGTTTCCATCTATCCCGGGCGCTACCCATTCCTCATGATCACTGAATATATTACGTTCAATTGTCCTCCACAGGATTTCCGATTGCCCATTTGCCCCCTGAAAGAACATTTGGGCCTTTTGACTCTCTCCAACAACAGGCGCAGGGTTGTCAGATCTTACTATATTCCCATATGCATCTTTATACTCCTTTAAGATAAATGCATCCACCTTCCAGCCGGTTAGATCATAGGTATCATGGCACGTCTCATGATGAAAACCCTTCCAGCACCCATAAGAATAAACTGCATTATAGAACAGGGAATCTTTATAGTGGGGCACAAAGGTGTATAAATACCCGTTATCATCCTGCACATTTAACTCAGAAAGTCCTTCCAACGGATCCTTGGCTTCCTCAGGCGATCCTTCCTTAGGAATTACATTATCTAAGAGAACGTTTCCGGAACCGCGTGTAAAGCTCTGGCCTGTCGCCCCGTTAAATAATTCTAACTCTCCTCCCGACTTAACTAAGATTACATCCCGATCGTGCTTGGTACGGTTCGGACTGACATCGGTTAAGACAACGACGCCCCTGAGCGGTGCCCACGAAACGTCCCAGCCGTTAACCTGTGGATCATAACTTATTTCGTTTGATACAAGGTTAGAGCCCTTGTTCTCCGACACCGATTTAACCGAACCAAGAGACGGGATATTGAGTTCCTTATCGTAATATTCTATTCTGTCGATGTCTCCATTAGCTTTATTATAAAAACAACCGCCCGATGTGCATGCTCCCTCCACATCGCTTAAATAATAATGATTTTCGGCCCCTTCGAACAATCCATTAAAGGCCTCTATGGTAATTTTAGAATCAGAAGCATAACTCCTGCTAAAATACAATGAAGCGCCCGATCGCCCCGGCACGATGGCATCCTTCCACTGCAATAAGAGATTGCCATTGCTTAAGTTGATCGCCTCGCCATTGCTGAAATAACCGAATGGTGTAAATGAATTCAAACCATTCGATATAGCATCTGATTGCAGTTCTTCTGCAAATGCTAATGGGATCAGTAGCAAAAATAATAATGGTAATTTACTAATATATCTTCTCATATCTAAAATACCTGCACCCTACTGCGGTCGGTTACATAGACCTTTCCGTTTTTATCTATATCCACCGCCGTTGGGGATAAAAACTCGGCCACACCCGCGCCTGCCGAGCCAAAGCTCCGCACAAATTCATAGTTTTTATTTACAACCACAACCCGTGAGCTTGCATCATCCACAATAAATAGATTTCCCGATTGATCGAATGAAACACTCCTTGGCTTAAAGTCAAATGGGGTTAAATTGAGAGATGAATTGTCGATCGTTCCAACAAAGTCAAAAGCGGCATTGTATAGTTGGACACTAAAGTTTCCGGTATCGGCGACCGCAATAATTCCATCGCTACTAACCGCTATATCTTGCGGGTCCAAAAACCCATCCAACGCCTGCCATGTCTTGCCTAGCGCATCGTATCTCTGGATCCTATTATTCCACGTATCCGCGACATAGATATTTCCTCCATTATCAACATCAACTCCCCGCGGTGATACAAATCCACCGGGGCTTCCGTCCGGCTGGTGTTCAAATATCTCTTCAACCTCCCCTGAAATTTTGAGTTTTATAATCCTGTCATTGAAGGTATCTGCTACGATAAGTTCATTGTCTCCAAAAGACGTTATATCGTTCACATGTAGAAGTTCATCATAGGCTAGAAACCCGTTTGGTACCCCGTCCTTGGTAAAAACCCTCACAGCATTATCAACAAAATCCGCTATATAAATGGTTACGTCATTGGCTACCGAAAGGCCGAATCTGTCATGTTCTTCACTTTCAATCTCCTCGTATGGCCTGAATTCAAAGGCCAAATAATAATCCAGCGCATCAATTATACCGTCATTATCATGATCCGGCACATTACTTAGATCGTTCCCGACCTCGACCATGTCATCATACCAGTCCGCATCTGAGTCAATGCTGTTAGGATTAGTCCCAAGAAAATATTCAACCTTGTCGCCCAAACCATCGCCGTCTGTATCAGCGGTATATGGTGAAGAACCAAAGGCGATTTCCTGCTTATCAGTAAGACCATCGGCATCGCCGTCCAGAGGAATAGAAGCGGCATCCAAAGGATTTGAACCTTCCTGCAGTTCCACCTCGTCCAGATAGCCATCATTGTCGTCATCTAAATCAACCAAGCTGTCAACACCATCTCCGTCATGATCTCCTGCCTTCTTTGGATCTTCGGGAAATAGATCAACTGCATCGGGAAATCCATCGCCGTCGTCATCTGTATCGGCATTATTGCCTATTCCATTGCTGTTTGTATCCGACCACTCATCTTTATTGAGAGGAAATACGTCATCCACATCGAGTATCCCATCCCCATCGTCATCCGAATCCGCATTATTACCTATGCCATCGTTATCGGTATCCGCGCATTCCCTGGGATCATAAGGGAACGCATCTACTGAATCGACACAACTGTCGTTGTCATTATCAGCATCCATATCGTTCGTAATTCCATCGTTGTCGGTATCGTTTGGATATAGATCGTTAATGTCCCATATCCCGTCGTTGTCAGCATCCACCAGCTCCTGTTCTGACTTGCTTGATCCGCACCCTGTTGAGATTAATATTGAGAAAATAAAAACGCTAATCAGGGAAATGACCCTTTTTAGCTTTGATGGGTATCTTATCATAAACAACCCAATCTACGAACACATGCAATAACATATAATATACAGCACTCCTAATCGACAATTCGCATCTAGCCCTATTATCGGCAATTGTCAAAAAAGGTTGCGTAATAGCTGGCCGAAAGTTGAAGATAAATTTTGAGTCAAATTTAAGAAAGTGGGATATCTATTGGATATATAATAGGAATTAGCAATTAAGTAAAGATGATGTTTTTAATGTTTTCAAGAAATTTCTTTCTGCTGATTAAAAAAGAAAAAGCTGGCATTGCCAGCATTATCGCTTTCATAAATAAGACGCGGGACCTTAAAATGGCGCGCCAAAGGAAAAT
>PCWZ01000085.1:0-147 GCA_002796305.1 Deltaproteobacteria bacterium CG11_big_fil_rev_8_21_14_0_20_49_13 | reverse complement strand
TTTGGAGGTATAGCGACCACATTAGAACCGCTTGGCGAGACGCAGGCCAAGGACTGGCCGGGGAGCTTGGTTAGCGGTTCTTATGCCCCGAGCAAGGTCGAGGGGCTAATCTCTTGGTCGACCGCAGGCCCCCGTAGCTCAGTGGAT
>PCWZ01000084.1 GCA_002796305.1 Deltaproteobacteria bacterium CG11_big_fil_rev_8_21_14_0_20_49_13 | reverse complement strand
CCGAGGCCCCGAATGGGGTCTTGGCCTTCTTTGTTAGTGGGGTTGATGAATGAACCAACCGGTTCATTACGCAGAGATCATCCTTGTTTTTTGGGGAGAATGAATGTGAACTTAGAACCCTTGCCTGGCGTGCTTTCGGCATATATCACACCGCTGTGAGCATCTATTATACTCTTGCATATGTAGAGTCCCAAGCCGATCCCCTTGACGCGAGATTTGGCGAATGCGAATGACTGCTGGTATTTTGCGAAGACCTGCTGCGTTTCGGAAGGTGACATCCCCGTGCCGGTGTCTGCTACGGAGCAGAGGATCTTGTCTTGTAGATCGCTTAAGGCGACCTCTACTTTCCCTTTTTCTGTGAATTTAAGGGCGTTGGCGAGGAGATTGGAAAGCACTCTTCCTATTCTTTTTTTATCGGCGTCAATGAAGAAGTTACCTTCTTGAATATTGAGGCCAAGGGAAAGTTTTTTCTTTTTGAATATCCCCGCCATGGCATCGCACGTCTTTTTGAACTCTTTGCCAAGGTCGAACGATGCAATATCGAGCCGCATTGTGCCTATATTTATCCGCGCCATCTCCAGAAGCTCCGTTATCAGCCCCTCCATCTTCTCGGAGTTCTCAAAGACCATTTTCACGAACTCTTTTTGCTTGTCACTTAGTTGTCCGTGAATGCCTTCTATAAGCTGAAGCGACCCCTCCTTTATAATAGCCATCGGGGTCCTTAGTTCGTGAACGATGATATTCAGAAGATCTTCGGCGGCCAGCCTTAACCTGTTCCTTTCGATAGAAAATCTTATCGTTCTTTCCAGATATGCAGGGGAGAGGTCCTGTTTTAAAATATAGCTCTGGGCGCCGGTCCTGATAGCTTCGATGCCTATATCCTCGTCCGATATCCCGGTAAAAAGTATTACGGGAACGGCAGGAAACTTGGCGTGGAACCTTTGAAAGGTCTCCATTCCCTTACTGTCGGGAAGGTTAAGGTCTAGGAGCACAAGGTCAAAGTTGCGCTTTAACATCTCTTCGGTGCCATCGTTAAAATTTTCAACTGTGTCTATATCAAAATCTACGTGCCCCGATTTTAAAAGAAGCTCTTCGACCAGCCTTGCATCCCCCTGATTGTCTTCGATCACGAGAAGATTTATCTTGTTCTTGGGAAGTCTCGCGAGATTCAACCAGAACGTCTCGATCTTTTTCATCACATCCTGATATTCCGCTATTTCAAGCGGCTTTGTGATGTAGCAATTGGCATACATGTTGTAGCAGTTCACGATATCCTCTTCGGCGGAGGAGGATGAAAGGACTATAACAGGAATGTGTTTCAGGTTGTTATCGGTCTTTATATCTTTGAGAACGTCACGGCCGTTTTTGCCCGGGAGGTTCAGGTCTAATATGACAAGGTCAATGTTCTTTGAATTCCTAAGGATGTTCATCGCCTCTGAACCGTCCTTTGCGACCGTTGTGATATTCTTGAACCCGGCCTCTTTCATTGCCTCCTGAATGAGCCTTATGTCGCCTTCATTGTCTTCGACCAGCAGTATGCTTATCGGCCGTTTGATCTTCTTGGTGGTATTCATGGATTTACCTCGTCAGGTCTTTTAGGTATCGTAAAATAAAAGGAAGCGCCTTTTTCGGTTTCAGATTCGGCCCATATGCGTCCGCCGCGCCGCTCGACGAGCTTCTTGCAGATGGCAAGACCTATCCCTGTCCCCTCATATTCATTCTTGCCGTGTAGCTTAACGAACAGTCCGAATATCTTGTCGGCAAAATGACCATCAAATCCTATGCCGTTATCTTTTATCGCAAAGGTCCAGAAATTATCGTCCTCTTTACATTCTACGCATATTTTTGGAACTTCATCTGACCTAAATTTGATGGCGTTGGCTATCAGGTTCTGAAATACTTGGGTCATTTGTATGGCGTCTGCCTTGATACTAGGAAGTTTGTTCCATATTATCTGGGCACCGGTGTTATTTATGGTCACTTTGAGAATTTCGGTCACTTTCCCCAATATTCCCTCAGTGTCGATTTCGGTGAACGGTTCTCCCTTTCTCCCAACGCGAGAATATTCAAGAAGGTCCTTGATGAGCGTCTGCATCCTTCTTGCACCATCCACCGCGAATTCGATATATTCTTTGGCCTCACCGTTAAGCTCTTTGCTGTATTTCTTTTCAAGGAGTCCAACGTAACTGGCAACCATTCGCAGTGGCTCCTGCAGGTCGTGGGACGCCACATAGGCGAACTCTTCCAGTTCCTTGTTCGACCTTGCAAGCTCTTCCTTTTCTTTTTGTATCAGCTCTTTGGAGATGTTCAGGTCCTCCATAAGACTTTGCATGACCTTTTCGCGTCTTGCAATATCTGCGGTCTTTTGGTCGACCAAAATTTCAAGACCTTTTTGGTATTGTCTCAGCTCGGTGATATCCTCAAAACATTCGATGCCACCGACGAGTTGGCCCGAGTCGTCTTTTATTTCATCCAGATTCTTGGATATGATCTTTGTTTTGCCATCCTTCGTTCCAACGGTGCATTCTTTGCCGAATACAGGTTTGATTACGTCTTTACTTAATAACCCGCATTTTTCGTCACAATGCGATCTGGAAAAGAGGGTGCAACATCTGCCCAAAACCTCTTGGGCGGCGTATCCGGTTATCTGCTCGGCCCTGTTGTTCCAGCTTGTTACCATTCTATTACGGTCCACGCTGAAGACCGCGCTTGGCGTTGTTCTTAATATCTTTTCGATACGTTCACTTTCGGTCTTTAACGATGCCGCTGAACGTTTTCTTTCTGTTATATCCCTTACTATGCCCAGTCCGCACCATTTGCCTGCCAAATTTACCGATGTAAGCGAGATTTCGATGGGAAACTCCTCTCCGCTCTTATGAAGGGCAAAAAACTCCAGCGTTCTGCCTACCATATCTCCCTTGCCGGTATCCTTGAATAAAGTGAACCCTTTTTTGTGATTATCATGATATCTTTTGGGCGCGAGGATCATATGAAGGTCTTTGCCCTTGATCTCATTCTCCGAATAGCCAAAGATCCTCTCGGAAGACTTGTTCCACCTAGCCACTTTACCGTTATTATCCATTAATATGATGCTATCCTGGGCGGCGTCGTTCATCTTTTCGAGCATTTCAGAGGTTTCAGTGAGGTCCTTGATATCCCTTCTGATAAAGCAGAAAATTAAAAGAACGCTCACGGCCAACAGAATCAAAATCGATACAATAATTTTGTATTCGCTCGCGGATCCGGCATAAAAGTCTTTTTGATGGTATTCATATGCAGATATCAAAACGATCAGTATTCCAAGAACAACAAAGCCGAAGTTGTATTGTGCGATTTTTTTGATCCTTTTGGGTAACATGTTTTTCATTAGAGTTCTTCCCTACAAAAGTTTCTTGATAGCCTCATGGAGTTTTTCAGGATCGAAAGGTTTTGTTATGTATTCCACCGCCCCGAAGGCCCTGCCCGTTATAACGTCTATCTGTTCGTTCATGCTGGTGAGCATTATAACGGGTATCTTTTTGAGACGTTCGTCGGATTTCATTAGAAGTGAGAACTGATAACCGTCGAGGTTGGGCATTACTATGTCCAAAAGTATCAGGTCAGGGGCCTTTTTTCTGGCAAGCTCAAGCCCCTTGTTCCCGTCGTCGGCTAATATAACGTTATAGCCCCAGCTTTTAAGGCGCGATTCTAAAAGGGTCCTTAGATGTTTGTCATCGTCAACTATGAGTATCTTTTTTGTCATCCGGTCTTCAGATTAACTCCGTTGGCTGACTATTGCAAACTTATTTTTTCCTGTGTGATGGCAATTATGATCTGATCCACTTCATCATGTAAAACTTGCGGCCATCTTTGAGCCACTTTTGGGCGAAGAAGGTGGGAAAGACGCTGGCATTCTCCTCTCTTGAGAATTTAAAACCTTCGATCTTGGAAGATTCCTTGAAGACTGCGTCGGCGTAGTCCTTTGAATCGGTGATGAACGACAGGAATCCGCCCTTTTTTAATATCACCTTGCAATTTCTTGCGAACTCTTTAGACAAGAGCCTGTTTTTCGTGTGCTTTCGTTTGGGCCACGGGTCCGGAAAGTTCACATGTATCTCGTCCAGACTTTCGGGAGCTAAACCGCCTGCAACCGCCTCACGGCCATCTGCCTGGATGACCTTAACGTTTTTTAGACCCCGTTCTATTACCCTGTCTATCAGTTTAAAATAACGCCGTGATTTCAGTTCTATGCCGATTATCTCGTTATTGGGGTTGTTTTCGGCCAAATAGAACAGGAAATCGCCTCTGCCCGATCCTATTTCTAGGATAGTTATCGGTGATAGGTGGTAGGTGATCGGAAGGTAAATGGAGGCAGGATAGCACAAAGGGGTCTTGTGCCACTTGGATCCGGGCTCTGTGCGTGCAATTGCCATTGATGCTTGCCTTTTCCGACAAAATATCATAACCTGTCAACCTTAAACTTTAATAAGCCCGCCTACGCGTGGATCACGCTACGGCGAGGCAAGGAGGCATGAAGAAAATGAAACTAACGATCCTTGCAGTGGTTGTCGGAGTAGTAGCTCTTGTCATTGGCATCACATCGTACAAAAAGGCCGGCCATAAGCAGGACGCCCCGGTTGTTCAACAGATGGCGGCGGCGGAGGCGAGCATCAATGCGCTAAGGTCTTCGGAACGGCATACGGCCCTTTTTAACGAAGCGGCAGGCGCCATGTACGGTTTTCAGTGGATCAAGGACGATGGAAATTACAATAAAGTGGATCCGGAGGCGGGCGAGCTTTATATTCCCCAGGCCCTTCGCGCTCAGTTCGACCTTCCGCCGGATCAGGTCAAGCTAACGCCCAAACTTGCCGAGGCCATCGCTAATGTTGAAAGAGAGATACAGATAAAGCGCCGCGACGGAGTAAAGAAGACACTTGCCGCCCAGAAGGAGACGCATCTCTGGTTCGATCTTGCAACTCTTTCCGAGCCCTATCAAAAGGCGGCAAAACATCTGATCGAGGCCTCTTACTGGACGCACGAACTTTACAAGCTCCAGATGGACAAAAACGCCGAAGAGACGGCTTTGACAATCTATTTCGAAACTGACCCGGACACGATACAGCTCTTCGACAGGAACGCCGCCGCTATATGCGGACGTTACGGAGACAAACTTTGTTCTATATTGCCGGATTTTACGGCGCCTGTGGTCGGGGCAATAATGTGGCCCGATAACATGGACCAGAAGACCTTTGATGACATAAAGGCAGATTCAAAGGACCTGAAGAACGACCCGTTACTCTCTCCGTTTACGGTGGTTAAAAGGGACGACAAGGGTGAGCTTAAAGCCATCCCGTATTCACAGTTCGAACCTTTCAAGAAGATAATGGATAAGGTAGCATCTCTCATGGAACAGGCGTCAGATGTAGAAGGGATAGACAAGAGCTTTGCCGATCAGCTAAAGCTCCAGGCTCAGGCATTCAGGAGCGACGACCCAAAACCATATTTCCAGAGCGACGAGGCATGGGGAAAGGCGGCAGGAGAGCTGGATCTAACCGTAGGCCCTTACGAGACCTATGAGGACCCATACGGCACAAAGTCGATGTTCGAGTTCATGCTGGGAGCCGAAGACAAGGGGACGACCGAAGTTGTGCAGAAGTTCATGCCGGTCCTCCCTCATATCGAGCAGATGTTCTCGCTCACCGTTGGTCCCGATATCTATCAGGCAAGGACGATAAAAAATGTTCCTCCTCTGCGTGTTGTGAACGTGATCGTAGGCACGGGTGAGATGAGGAAAGCGGGTGGCCCGTCCATCGCCTTTTCGCTTCCAAATATCGGACCCATGGCGGAAGAGGGAAGGTCCAAGCGTGTGATATTCTCAAATCATCACGAGGCAAAATATCAGATACTAAGACCCATAGCTGAGATAGCCATCGTGCCCGAGCAGCTTCAATATGTGGACCCGCAGAGCTTTGTCTTTGATTCGACATTCCACGAGATAATGCACGGCATAGGGCCGCAACGCGAGAGCAAGGTCGGTGATTCAACCGTGCAACTGATGATAGGCGAGGATTACGATTCGATAGAAGAGGCCAAGGCGAACGTTGGAGGAGTGTGGGCGGCGGACGTCCTGTTTGACAACAATATTATAACCCAGGAACAGCTCAAGTCCATCCAGACGACATATGTCGCCGGGCTCCTGCGTATCATGCGCTTCGGGGCAGGTGAGGCCCACGCAAGGGGTGCGGCGCTGGAGTTCAGCTATCTCTTCAATCATGGGGCTATTGAGATCAAGGACGGGAGGTTTGCCGTCAATTACGACAAGTTCCAGGATGTGCTAATGGGCCTTGTCGGGGAGATAGGAAGGGCGCTTGCAACGGGTGACAAAACTGCGGTTAAGATGCTCCTTGTCGATTATCCTGCAAAGATGCCGCCGATCATGAACGAAATGGCAAAGAAGTTCGCCGTGGCAGGCATTCCGCGCGATGTCGCGCTTGTCTATCATGTGAAGGGGTTGGCGGCTCAATAAACGGTCTGGATTCCCGAGATAATTTTAGGCCCCGCCTATGGTCATCGAAGGTATCCTTATCGTAGGCATTCCGTGGCTGACGGGGACCCCTTGGCCCTCTTTTCCGCAGGTCCCTATTCCGTAACCGATGTCGCTCCCGACCATATCGATCTCCATCAGCACCTTGGGACCGTTGCCAATGAGCGTTGCACCGCGCACGGGTTCGCCTACCTTGCCGTTTTCGATCAAATAGGCCTCCTGCGCCTCGAATACAAAATCTCCGTTTATGGTATTTACCTGTCCGCCGCCCATCTTTCTGACGAAAAGCCCTTTTGAGACCGAGGCAACCAGCTTTTCAGGATCGTCATTCCCTTTTGTGACTATGGTATTGGCCATTCTTGGAATAGGGCGGTTGCGATAGCTTTCTCGCCTGCCGTTTCCGGTAGGTTTCATACCCATTCTTTTTGCGGTTATATTGCTTTGAAGATACGCCTTAAGTATGCCGTTCTCGATCAGCACCGTTCTTTGGGAGGGATTTCCTTCGTCATCGTACCTGAAGGAACCGCGCATCCCTTCCATGGTCCCATCATCTACAACGGTGACGATCCAGGAGGCGACCTGTTCGCCCATCTTGTCTTTAAATACCGAGAGGCCCTGACCGGCAAGGTCGGCCTCGAGGCCGTGACCGACCGCCTCGTGCATCATGGTGCCACCCGCAGAAGAGGAGATGACGACCGGCATCAGGCCCTTTGGCGCATGTTTTGCGCCAAGCATCAAAAGAGCGCGCCTGCTTGCGGCATCTGCCATTCTTTCAGGGTCAAAGTCGCCGAACGCCGGTTCCATGCCGGTTTGCGTTACTCCGTCTTTGGACGCGATGACGATAACGATCATTATCCGGTCCTTTTTTTCATCTTGCACGCTTAAGCCTTCGGAGTTTGCTATCCATATCTTTCTATTGGTGTCGCGGAAATTCACCTGGACCTGCACTATTTTGGGGTCCTTGCTCCATGCGGCGTTGGCGGCGCGAGCAATGAGTTGGATAGATGATTCGTCATTGCGAGCCACCGAAGGTGGCGTGGCAATCTCGTGCGCACAACTGGATAATAGGGATTGCTTCGGAGTTGTCGCTCCTCGCAATGACACGGCCACGTTCATCAATTCGGCCGCATCGTTGGTATATCCGTACGATGTGTGACCATCCTTTATGACCCGGATCCCGTAACCGGCGTCTATTCCGGAAACGACGCGTTCCACTTTTTTGTCTTCGTGAGATATGGCGGTTGTTGTCGTCCGTTCTGCAAAGATCTCGGCCAGATCGCCGCCGCTTGAAAGCGCGGTCTTTAAGACCTTTTCCACATCGATGTTCTTGAACATTACTTGTTCGTATCAGATTCGGTGGAAGAAATGTAGTTTTTTTTGAGATATTCTTGGCGGGCGTTGGCGCTATCAAGGTCCAATTGTCCGCCGGCGTTCCACGGATTGTGGGAAGGGGAATAATCGCGTCGGGCGTCATTTCCGCGATAATAGTTCTGATTCAGTTCGTTATATGTGTTGCTACCTATCTTGGCAGTGGATGGTGTGCGTCTGTCAAGGTCCAGCGGGCCACCGTTGGTGTAGGGGTCGGGATGGTATTTGCCGGCCGCATTTTTTTCTTTAGGGGCCTCTATGGATGTTTCTTTTGCAGTCTCGCTTTTATCTTTCTTTGTTTCTTCGACAGCGATTTTTTCTTTTACCGCTTCCTCTTCGGCGTCTTCTTTAAATTCCTCTGTAATAGCCTCGGGTTCCTTTGGCTCGGCAGGTTCAACATCGGTCGGCGCAGACACGACCTTTACTTTAGCCACAACGGTCGCGTTCGATGCATGCTTTGAATTTTGGATCGCCCTGTGTGCGGCAAATATTATGGTAAAGACGGCCAAAAGAAGGGCAAGATTTGCAATCGTTGTAAGCCACACACCTCTCTTTTTTTCTTCTTCAGGGATGGAAGGGAGCGATGTGCCCTGAATGGAATAACCTTGTCTTTTTGCCGTTCTTCGTTGACCATGTTTTCTACGAGGCTTTTTTGTATCCTTTGGAAGGGCGCTAATTACTGTGGTGACCGCCTCCGATGGCCCCCGATCTCTGTTGTTTTCTTCTGCCATGGCAATGGTGATTATAGCCCCATAACATTATGCGTCAAGCTAAAAATCAACTGAATATCCAATAAAATTAGGGCGAAAAACTTGACATGAAAATGGCTATCCATTACAGTGCGCCAGCTTTTGAAGGGTGGCGCGGTAGCAAAGTGGGAATGCTCCGGTCTGCAAAACCGGTACGAGTGGGTTCGACTCCCACCCGCGCCTCAATTTAAGATGGGG
>PCWZ01000083.1:10594-17370 GCA_002796305.1 Deltaproteobacteria bacterium CG11_big_fil_rev_8_21_14_0_20_49_13 | reverse complement strand
ATTTCAAAACCCTAACCCTATCAGGGAAACTACTGGCCTCCCTGCCTAATCTATAGAATATGTTTTCGTTCGGCGGGGCCGTTCGAAGCCTCTTTGGCTGACCTGCCCCTTCTACAGGTTTGTAGTACTCGACATATGGTTCCAAGAATGCATACGGAGGCCGTCTAACAGTAGTGCTTTCCCCTATTGTAATAAGGCTGGGGCTATTGTCAAATCGTGCAAATGTAGACCTTTCACCAGTAGCGCCTGCCCCTCCGGGACCTGCGATCGATTCGGACTGCGGAAGACCAAAAGTATCTACTCCTGCATCAGCGGGCACGTCGCCGCCGCCCCCACGCACTGATTCACCTTCCGAAACTACTGCCGCCGAACTCGGCGTTTCCGGCAATTCGATTTTTTCCACCGTTTTAACAATACCAGCTGCCATTTTTGGAACTGTTGGAACTCCTGCCATTTTTGCCTCCTTGTTTTAAAAAACATGCATATACAGTACGTATCGGCGGTGCCACAAAAAAGTTGCTAACTTTTCTTGTTTTTTTTAACAACCGCAACTACGCTAAAATTTTAGGGGTCACTTTCCGATGAACGCCTTTTATCGGTTGAAAGACTCTGTACCGCATTTCTCCCCGATGTCCGCATTGTCCCCCAGATGCATAAAGAATGGGGAATCTTGTAGGGACCGGTGGAAAGTACCCTCTCCTTTTATTTATCAAAAACACAGTTTAAAGCTTGATTATTTCACTTTTATAGCTTATAATTTGCAACTATGTGGATTGAAAGAGAAATTTCAAAACAAATCAGTGGGTCTGTTGCCACATTTCCCGCTGTTATACTGACCGGGGCAAGGCAGACCGGCAAAACCAGTCTCCTTAAAAGGTTATTTCCTGAATATTCGTTTGTAACTCTGGACCTTCCTTCAAACGCTGAACTAGCTGAAAGGGAACCGCAGTCATTTATTGAACGATATCCGCCGCCGATTATTGTCGATGAAGTGCAGTATGCGCCCGGTCTCTTTCGTTACCTCAAAAATAATATAGACGGTAAGCGCGATCAATACGGCCGGTTCATTCTAACTGGTTCGCAAAAGTTTACCTTAATGAAGAACGTCTCTGATAGCCTCGCCGGACGTTGCGCAATATTTGAGCTTGAGACATTAAGCGCTAGCGAGGTCCTGTCCGCAAAAAAAATTTCGACAATGGAAATGATTCTCACGGGAGGTTTTCCGGAACTGCACGCAAGAGAAGACCTGCGAAGAGATCTCTTTTATCAATCCTACACTGCAACTTATTTAGAGAGGGATGTGCGCTCTATATTAAACATTGGACAATTGAGGGACTTCGAACGTTTTTTGAGGGCATGCGCATTGAGAAGCGGGCAAATCCTCAACAAATCAGAAGTTGCGCGCGATGTTGGCATCAGCCCAACCACAGTAGGCGAGTGGTTATCCGTTCTGCAGGCATCGAATCAAGTGGTCTTGCTGGAACCGTGGTTCAACAATAAAACAAAGTCGCTCATCAAATCACCTAAAATTTATTTTAATGATACCGGACTACTTTGTTACTTGACCAGCATATCCAATATCGACGAACTCACAAGGAGTCCGTTCATCGGTTCAATTTGGGAGACATTTGTTTTTTCTGAACTGCGAAAACGGCAGGTCTTCGTAAGCGGAAAATGGGACATCTGGTTCTGGAGGGATAATCGTGGCACAGAGGTTGATTTTTTGATTCATAAAGGCGGCAGATTTGAACTCATCGAGGCGAAGTTCTCTGAGGTTCCTGTCAAAAAAGATGCAAAAAATCTGGAGGAGGTCGCAGGCGTCCTGGGGCGAAAAAACATTGAGAAGATGACTATAGTTTCCAGGACCGATACCGCGTTTCCGCTGACGGACGGTATTACGGTTGTCCCGATTGTATCCTGATTTTTTTCACAACCTTCATTCCAATTGTTTTTTAAATGTAATCTGTGATGGTTTTACCCGTCGCGCCGACAGAACTTCGGAGGGGGAAATCCACTCCCCACTGTCTCCAAAAAAAAGAAAGTTACCCACAGTCCGCACACACCAGCTCCTTACGGGCTGATGTGCGGACTGTGGATAACTTTCTTCAACTCCCTCCATTCTCTATCCAACATATATCTTATCCTCTTTATAGGGGGGATACGATGTCTGTTCCGTGTTCCAGTTACGATCGGCCATAATACTTGACAATTTTGCCTTAGAAAAGTAATCACCACGACGAACATGGATGCCGTCATTTTAAAAAACAGGATCGATTACGACGGTTCCCAACTCCGTTCCCACTGGATATTTGACCGAACGGGTGAAACAGGGGATTCTTGCGCCGCCTTTATAGGCGGGTGCGATGTAGCGCCTGATCACATGGTCGACCTTGCGGATAAAAGGGATAACTGCAAGATATTCAGCCACGAAATGCTCCACTTCATCATCGAACATTTTGATTCGAATTTAGAGGCGGCTATTCTTAGGCAAAGGCTATTTGTTTCTATCGTAAGGGACGTCATCCTTCGACAAGCTCAGGATGAGCGAGAATTTAAAATTGAAAGGCGCGGAAACGATCTTTATGACGGCAATGCCAAGATAAACATATCGATAGCTACAGCGTCGCCGGTTTCAACCTTGATACATGTTGGGGTCAATATAAGAAGCGATGGGACGCCAGTCAAGACAAAGGGCCTTAAAGATTATAACATCGAACCTAAGATGTTCGCCGAAGAGGTCTTAAAGAAGTATAAGGAAGAACTAGAAGGTGTTAAAAAAGCGAGAGCAAAGGTAAAATGGGTTGCGTAAAAATGGCGTCTGTTATGGCAAATATAACCGAGATATTCTCATCCCTTCAGGGAGAAGGACCGCACACAGGCGAACCCATGACGTTCGTCCGCTTTGCCGGGTGCGCCCTAAACTGCAGGTGGTGCGATACCGAAGCGGCCATCAAGACAGACCCGACGTGCAGAGTAGAAACGCCGCCAAGGTCCGCAAGGTTCGTGGAGATCCAAAATCCCGTATCAATAAAAGAGCTGAACGGACAACTGGCATTTTTCACCGACCCTGCCATCTCAATTACGGGCGGCGAGCCTTTGGAACAGGTCTCTTTCCTTGAAAAATGGCTTCCGACCGTTCCTGAAGGCAAACGTATCCTTTTAGAAACTAACGGCATACTTCACAGAGAGCTCGACCTTATATCGAAAAGGATCGACATCGTAAGCATGGACATAAAGCTCCCATCCTCCACCGGCAAAAGGCCCTGCTGGGATGAGCACGCGAAATTCATATCCGATTCGCTACGCTCAGGCAAAGAGTTCTACATAAAGATAGTCATCACAAGCGATACCTCTACCAAGGATATTCAGGAGGCGATAAAGCTCATCTCTTCATCCAACAGGTTCATTCCCGTCATCTTGCAACCCGCCAGCTTCACACCAAGATTCACTCAAGGTATTTCCAGTGACGCCGTAGAATCGTTCGCACGACTCTGCAATTCGTGGCTCCCCAACGTCACCATAATGAAGCAGGCCCACAAAGAGCTCGGAATCCTTTAGATCCTATAATAACTTGCCTATATTTTATAATTAACTATAATACCTGCCATGTTTTCAAAGTACTTCATGCTTCCTGCTTCCTGCTTCCTGCTTCCTGTTTCTTGCCTCCTGCTTCTCTCCTCCTGCGAACGCTGTTCGCCGGGTAGCTCTACCGCATCCGTCATTGTCGAACGGGTAAAGATACAGGAGAGCTCCCCCGAAGTGACGGTCCCCGGCATACTTATCCCGCGCGATAATGTGGAAGTAAAGATGTCCCGCACCGCAAGGCTTGCCGATGTCTTCGCAAATAAGGGAGACCTTATAAAAGAAGGCGCGGTGCTTGCCAGACTTTCCGAAGAAGATGTGAACCTTAAGCTTAATCGGCTTCGCGCCGCCAAAAAAGAGGCGGAGACCGCGGTTGAAAAGAACCAGTACCTGATGAAGAACCGCGATCGCATGCTTGAGGAAGGCAAGATAGACAAGACCCAGTACGACGGCATGGCAATAGAGGCCGCAAGCGCGGAATCGACGTTTGGAAGGATAAACGCCGACCTTGACGATGCAGAATATAATGCCGCACATCTTCAGGTGACCAGCCCGATATCTGGCGTTATCACCGAAAAATACGCCAGCCCCATGCAGACGGCCTCGGAGGATCAGGTCCTTTTTGTCGTCGTGAACATCGATCCAATACTGGTCTCTTTCCCGCTAACTGCCGACGAATCGACCGGCATAAGTCTTGGAATGCCCATTAATGTCAAGGTCGAGGATGTTGAAAGGGCTTATAAAGGAAGAATAAGCTACACAGCTCCAATGGTCAATCAGCCCGGCATGACGTTCGACGTCTGGGCATCTATCCCCAACCCCGAAGGCGTCCTCAAAACGGGAATGTCCGCTACAGCTCAATTCACAAGCACCAATATTCATAAAGTGATCGTTGTCCCCAGATCTGCGCTCATCTCAAGGGATCGCGACAGGTTCATATTCACCGTAAGTAACGGGATAGCCCATAAAACAAAGGTGAGCGTAAGGAACATGACCGCAAATATAGCCGAAATATCGAAGGGCCTGGCCGAAAACGACCTCATAGTGGTTAAGGGCGTCCAAAATCTTCAAGACGGCTCCCCGGTAGAAATGTGGAGGAGGTAGAATCGTGTTGTCGCGCAATCGTACAACCACCCGCCCGCCGGTATTTTGGTGGATGCTATCGTTTTTTTTCGCTATTACCCTATACTCCATCCCCATAAATGCCGGTCAGGGCTGGATCGAAGTTGCCGACGGTATCCAATATAAAAAAGAGGTGATCTTTAAGATGGATTTTGAAAAACCGCCTCACGGTATCCTTCATCTCTTTACTATCGATCCGGCAAAGTACAGGCTGGATATTATCACCGCAAAAAAGCTGGGGATGGTGAATACCGATGCCAGGACAATGGCCAAAAGATCGGGGGCCATCCTTGCCATAAACGGAGGCTTCTTCTCACCTGAGTTCGATTCGTTGGGCCTTCTTGTTTCGAACGGCCGCGAATTAAATAAGATGAAAAAAATAAGCTGGTGGCATGTATTTAAGACAGAAAAAGGTGCGCCTTCCGTTATTGCTAGAGATGAATACAAAGCTTCACCTGATGTTGAAATGGCCGTTGAGGCCGGCCCCAGGGTCCTCATAGGCGGGATCCCGGCTCCGAAACTAAAACCGTCCCCTGCCGAAAGAACGGTGATCGGAACAGATAAGAACGGTCGAATAGTGATAGCGGTCACCGAAAGACTTTCACTCACCCTCATGGATCTGGCAAGATATCTGAGAGCCGACGGCTTTACCGATATCTTGAACCTTGACGGCGGCAGTTCAACACAGCTCTATGCAAAATTCAAAGGTCTGGAGATAGACCGTCAGGGCTTAGGCCTTGTAGCTAACGGCGTAGGGGTATTCCCTCGCTGATATCAGCCGGTCATTTATTCATGCTCTCAAGGAAGTCCTTGTTCTTCTTGGAAGGCGCTATCTTGTCCATCAGGAACTCCATGGCGTCGATAACGTTGAGCGGTTGCAGGAGCTTTCTAAGTATCCATACGCGGTTGAGTATCGGCTCCGGCAACAGGAGCTCTTCTTTCCTTGTTCCACTCTTGTTGATATCCATGCAGGGGAATATTCGTTTTTCCATGAGCCTGCGGTCAAGATGAATTTCCATGTTGCCGGTACCTTTGAACTCTTCAAAGATGACCTCGTCCATGCGGCTTCCGGTATCGATAAGCGCTGTTCCCATAATTGTCAAACTTCCGCCCTCCTCGATGTTACGTGCGGCTCCGAAGAAACGTTTAGGCTTGTGAAGGGCGTTGGAATCGACGCCGCCCGAAAGTATCTTTCCTGAAGGCGGCACGACAGAGTTGTAAGCGCGGGCCAGACGTGTGATAGAATCCAAAAGAATAACGACGTCTCTCTTATGTTCAACGAGGCGTTTCGCCTTTTCGATCACCATTTCGGCCACCTGAACGTGACGCGTGGCGGGTTCATCGAAGGTTGATGAAACGACCTCGCCCTTGACCGAGCGCTGCATGTCGGTCACTTCTTCCGGACGTTCGTCTATTAAAAGAACGATCAGTACCACTTCAGGATGGTTCGCGGTTATCGCGTTCGCGATGTTCTGCAATAGGACCGTCTTACCCGCCCTCGGGGGAGAAACAATCAATCCGCGCTGACCCTTACCGATAGGGGTCAAGAGGTCCATCACGCGTGTTGAGTGGTTCTTTGCATCGAATTCAAGGTTGATCTTTGAGTTCGGATAGAGGGGTGTTAAGTTATCGAACAGTGTCTTGCCGCGAACATTCTCGGGCGGTTCAAAATTGATCGACTCGACCTTGAGAAGCGCAAAATATCTCTCCTGATCCTTGGGCGGCCTGATCTGACCTGAAACTGTATCGCCCGTGCGAAGGCCGAAACGTCTTATCTGTGAAGGCGATACATAGATATCGTCCGGTCCCGGAAGATAGCTGTAATCCGGTGAACGCAAGAATCCAAAACCGTCGGGCAGGATCTCCAAAACGCCTTCGCCGTAGATGGCTCCGTTAGCCGCGGCATGCGACTGAAGCAACGCGAATATCAGCTCCTGTTTGCGAAGATTCGCGGCATCTTCGATCTTTGCCTCTTCTGCCATGGCAACAAGTTCGCCTACCTTCTTGGCCTTGAGCTCACTTAAATGCATAGACTGACTCCTTTGTGTGGTTGGACACACGTGTTGGTGGGG
>PCWZ01000083.1:0-10578 GCA_002796305.1 Deltaproteobacteria bacterium CG11_big_fil_rev_8_21_14_0_20_49_13 | reverse complement strand
GAAGCAATCTCCATAAATCAAGTGTTTGCGGGAGATTGCCGCGCCCCTTCGGGGCTCGCAATGACAGAGTAAGTAGGTTTTTAGAGGTGCCCATTATTCACTGAGATAGATACATTAATGGATTGTATTTCAAACTCCAAAAGGAGTGCCTTATCAACTGGACGGGGGTCAATATGCCCTAATCGGTCCCATAAAGTCAAGCAGATTAACTCACTAAAATATTAGAAAGTATCGCCCTTCTAAATCTCAAACACGACTCGCACTTCATGCAAAGGGACCTCCCCCCCTCATAACAGGGCCAGCAACAATTAAGCGGCAGTTTTTGATCTATTGCGCACCTTACCATATCGACCTTTGACATTTTTTGCGTAAAACTGACCACTTTGGGCCGTTTTAGGGTTGAAAATCGCAAAGTTTCATTCATTTTTGATACAAATTTGGCACTATTGTCCGAGAAAGTGACCGCCTCTTCTTTATTAAACCCCGTGATAATTAGGTCTGCGTGGAGCGACTCGGCAAATGACGCGGCTATATTAATGAACAGGCCGTTGCGGTTGGGGACCCAGACGGCCTTTGCGTTTCTGCCATCCCCGCAAAAGCGGGGATCTCGTTGATGCGTTGGATTCCCGCCTTGGCCTCCGGAAGGCAGGCGGGAATGACAGACCGTAGGGATTCTTTTCTTTCGGTCAACAAGCGCTGTATGCGTTATTTCGCCGAGCCACGGAAGCTTAATGACCTTATACGGGATCTTCCAAGGTTTGCAGATTTTTTTTGCGGCCTCCATCTCGCGCTTAACAGCGCGCTGGCCATAGTCAAAGGTGAGTGCCAAAATTATGTTATGTTCCTTTCTGGCGATGGCTGTCGAGACCATCGAATCAAGGCCGCCGGAGAGAAGGGTTATTGCTCTTTTCATAATCCAAGAAAGGCCGCGCCGCAGTTCTCTGTCTCCCAGACCGTGATCTTCTTGAGAGTTACGCCTTCTTCAGCAAGGATCGATTGAAGCTGATCAAAGAGGCATTTGGCCAAATATTCGGTCGAAGGCGGAATATCGAGGAACATGCCGAGTTCGTTTAGGTTCTTTCCGTCCCATGTACTTGTTATGGAACGAAGGTGCCGCTGGATCAGCGCAAAATCGACCACGCATCCGCTTGCGTCGAGTTCGCGTCCCACGACAACAGCTTCGGCCTGCCAGTCGTGGGCATGAGAAGGTTCAAGCTCGCCGCTCAATGCGCGTATGGCATGGCTTGCCTTAAAATGCTGGGTCACGATTATTTCGAACATAGCTATGGCCAGCAAAGCAAGCAAGGCAAGTAAAGCCGGCAAAGTTAAAACCTTGCTGGCATTGCCGGCCTGAAACCTTGCTGGCAGACTTATGCCATCTTTAAATCTCTTAACTTCAACTGTATGGCCCCTGCCCCCCTCCAAGTGTCGCGTTGAGGTACGAACGCCACATCAAGGACATCATGAGGCGCTACCCCGTGATGTCCCATACCAAAACCTATTGCATCGAGTATCACCATATCGCCTGCAAATTTTAATTTAAGGTGTTTTTCGGCTACGATCTTCGCATCCGAGACCTTCATCTCCCTCAGACAGAATACCGGCTCCGGATTCTTCTCTCCGAACGGTTCCATCCTCTCCAGTTCTTCTATAAGCTCCTCCGAGACCTCGCCGGAAGATATCTCGTTGTCCACAAACATGGTATCTATCCTGTCATCCTCACTGAGCGTAGATGAAACATATTCGTTAAAGCGCCTTGTGAACTCATCTATCTTATCTTTTGCAATGGTAAGGCCGGCCGCATGCTTATGCCCGCCGTAGCTCATAAGAAGATCTCCGCAGGAACGGAGCGCCTCTATTACATTGTAATCGCCTATACTTCTAACGCTACCAAGACCTTTGTCGCCTTCAAGGCTGATGACCACGGCCGGCTTTTTGTGCTCTTCGGCAATACGGGTTGCTACTATCCCGATGACGCCCGGATGCCAATTATCACCCGCAAGGGTGAGTCCCAGCATTTTGACATAGTCTTTATCTTCGGAGATGATCTTTGAGGTCTCTTTTAATATGGCGGCCTCGATCGACTGCCTCTTTGAATTAAGAGAGTGAAGCGTCTGCGCCAGTTCCGTGGCCTCTTCCGGATCCTTGGTGGTAAGGAGCCTGACCCCTATTTCCTGATCTTCAAGACGCCCCGCCGCATTTATGCGAGGCGCAAGTCTGAAAGCTGTTGAAGACGCATTTATCTGATGAGGTTCTAGCCCGCTGATTATTCTGAGCGCGATGAGCCCCTTGTTCGAACTTTTCTTGAGCTCTTCAAGGCCGAATTTAACGAATATCCTGTTCTCGTCCATCAAGGGGACCACGTCCGCAACCGTTCCGATGGCTACGATATCTAAAAGCTCGCGAAGCCTGGGCTCACCTCCTTCTTTAAAAAATTCTCTCTCACGCATCTTCTGACGAAGAGCCATTACAAGGTTGAACGCAACACCCACTCCGGCAAGACCCTTGAAAGGAAAACTACAGTCGCCCCTTTTCGGGTTTATTATAGCCACCGCTTCCGGCAATCTTTGAGAAGGTTCGTGGTGGTCGGTAACTATCACGTCTATTCCAAGACTCTTCGCGTAGGATATCTCTTCTACGGCATTTATCCCGTTATCTACCGTTATGATCAGATCGGTCCTGCGCTCATGGAGGGTCTTTACCGACGCCATATGCATTCCGTAGCCCTCTTTGATGCGGTGAGGGATATAGTGATCGACCTTGACCCCTATCATGTCAAAAAATCTTACCAAGAGGGCCGTGGATGTGGCGCCGTCGGTATCATAATCTCCGTAAATGGTAATATGCTCTTTTCCCGATATCGCGCTTATGATCCTCGAAACGGCATCTTCCATTCCCGCCATGAGGAAGGGGTCGTGAAGCCCCTGCAACGTTGGATTTAAAAATTCGTTGGCGGAATCCGCGTCTTTGATGCCCCTGTTTATAAGGACCTGAGCGGTTATCGTGGAAATGTTAAGCGAGGCGGCAAGCGCCTCCGTCAGTACTTCATCTTGTGGGTAGAGTTGCCAATGCATAAAAGGCGTAACTCGTAATTTGTAACCGGTTACTAGTGCATCGTCAATTTAATTTTTATCGACGAAGTCGGTAGAAATTAAATTGTTACGTGCACTTGCGCTAAAGACAACCAGTAAAAATTTAATAGACAATGTACTGGTCACAAGTTACAAGTCACCATTTTTTAAATTTGGCCGCAATTCGGGGCCAGTGTTTATAGAGCCATATATAGATAGGGCTCGCTATGAATATAGATGAATAGCTACCGGTAACCACGCCGATTATGAAGCAAAACGCGAAATCATGGATAACTCCTCCGCCGCTGAAGAAGAGTATGGCAACGACGATCAAAACGGTGAACGACGTTATTATCGTTCTCGAGAGCGTTTCGTTTATGCTCTGGTTCACGACTTCGTCTATGGTGTTTACGTTGATCTTCTTTGCGTGTTCGCGGATGCGATCGTACACAATGATGGTATCGTTGATGGAATAACCGACTATGGTAAGTAGCGCCGCAAGGATCGAAAGGTTGAACTCCTTGTTAAAGAACGTAAGAAAACCCATAACGACGACGACATCGTGTATAAGGGCAACGATGGCTCCGGGGGCAAAATAGAAATTGAACTTTATTCCTATATAAACGAGCATCGCAATGAGCGTGAAGAAAATTGCAAGCTGGCCCTTTCTTTTTAGCTCCTGCCCCACTTTCGGCCCCACCGTCTCCTGCTGTTCGAGCACCATATTTTCGGCGCCATATTTTAACGTAAGGATATCCGTGATCTTGGCGACCGAGCCTTCAAGTGTCTCTTCTGTCTGTTTGGTCTTTATGGTGAACTGGTTCCTGTTGGTGTTTCCGTAACGCTGAACTACCGAATCGACGCCATTCTTCAAAAGGATGGATTTTATCTCCCCGTCCTGCACAGGAGCATTGAACGCATATAGGAGCTTAACGCCGCCCTTAAAATCGATGCCGTAATTAAGCCCGTTCTTGAACATGATGACAAGGCTTCCTATGGTCACGACAAGAGAGAGCAATATCAGCCACACCTTATACTTCATGAACGGAATATTCTTTGGGATCGGAAGTTCTATCATATGCTTATTCTCTCCACCTTATGTTTCATGACCCTGTAATCATAAATGAGCCTTGTGACCACAATGGATGTAAAGAGCGTGGTCAAGATACCTATCGAAAGCGTCACTGCAAAACCTTTAATAGGACCGGTCCCGAACTGGTATAGAACTATTCCTGCGATCAGCGTCGTGATATTGGAATCGACAACCGCGCGAAGGGCGTTTGAATATCCCGCGTCGATAGCCGACTTAACGGGTTTTCCCAGCCGCAGCTCTTCCCTTATGCGTTCGCAAATAAGAACGTTGGCATCGACCGCCATGCCGACGGTAAGCACAATGCCTGCGATACCGGGAAGAGTAAGCGTTGCACCGAATATGGAGAGAAGCGCCAATATCAAAAGAACGTTGAGCGCGACCGCAATGTCGGCGTAAAGACCGCTCATCCTGTAGTAAAAGATCATGAATATTATGACCAGGATCGCAGCGATAAGGCTCGCTTTAAGACCCGCCATAATGGATTCCTGCCCGAGGGTCGGGCCCACAACGGTCTTTGTCGCCTCTGAAAGACTTGCCGGAAGCGCGCCTTCCTGCAGTACAAGCGCCAGATCTTCGGCCTCTTTCAGGACCGCCTGGTAATCGCCAAAGCCCAAAGATATTTGGGCGTGTCCTGTGAGTATCGGCTCGTTAATTACGGGGGCCTTGTTCACATATCCGTCGAGGACTATGGCGAGACGTTTTTTTACGTTGTTCTTTGTAAGTCCGCCGAAGTTCTCTGTTCCTGTCTTATCGAATGTGAGGTTGACCTTTGGTTCGTTGTTATCGATAGAGACACGGGCGTCCTGAAGCATGTCACCTGTAACTTCCGCTTTTCTGATTATGAGAAAAGGTGCGCCGCGAACTATCTTTTTTGTGATAGGATCGCGAATAACCTCAAAGGTAACCTCGCTCGTCTCCGGTATCTTGCCCTTAAGGTTCTCGTTTATCTGTGAAATGATCTCGGCGGAATATCCTTCCGGAATGCTCTTCTCTTTGCGCGCGTCGGAGATCATCTGTTCAATTTCGGGCTGGCTTTTGCTCTCGTCCACAAGCTTGAACTCCAGCTGGCCGGTCCTCTTGATGATAGAGATCGCGCGGTCCGGATCGGAAAGGCCAGGAAGCTCGATAGCTATGCGGTCGCTACCTTGCCTTGTTATCGTAGGTTCGGAGACCCCGTAACGGTCAATTCTGTTCCGCACCGTCTCTAGCGCCTGCTTCACGGAATTGCCCTCGAGATAGTCCTTATAGGTCTTTTGCATAGCTATTACCACGGTCGGGTAACCTTCTTCGGTAGTTACCGCCTGTTTTGCAAAGACCTGACCGAAATCCTGATCTATTAGGTTAGTAAGTGTGTCCACCTGATCGGCTGTGGAAAGCCTTATATGAAGGACACCGTCGTTGTTCGGCTGTAGAATAGCTGCGGGGGTTACGTTCTTTTCTTCAAGATAACGCTCGATGTCGGTAGAAAAGAGGTCTGTCTTTCTCTTGATGGCGTCGGCAACGTTGACCTGCATCTCGATGTAGATGCCGCCGCGAAGATCAAGCCCCAAGTTAAGCGCCTTTTTGGGAAAGACCTGGATGTACCACGGGACCGGCTGACCGTTCGATTCTAAGATATTTCTTTTGGCGTCGAATCCGAATATTGTCGGGACCAAAAGATATATACCGATCAAAAAAGAGGCCAGCACCGCGTAGCACTTCCATTTCCAGGATTGTGGCATAATAAGGCGTAAATCGTGACTCGTAACTCGTGACCAGTCACAAATTACAAGTTACAAATTACGATTCTGTTGTTTGTTTTACAAAACCTATCTGCGCCTTGTCCATTTTTATGCGGACGTTCTCGGCTATCTCAAGAGTGATGATCCCTTCGGCCATACCGTGGATCCTTCCGTGGATGCCGCTTCTTGTGACCACATCATCGCCCTTTTTAAGGCCTTCTATCATGGCGCGAACCTTTTTCGCCTGCTTTTGCTGCGGGCGGATCATTAAAAAGTAAAAGATCGCGAATACCACTATCATGGGGAGGAAGAGCCCCGCCATTCCGCCGCCACCCTGCGCGCCCGCTCCGCCGCCGGGCTGTCCTGCCATTGCATGCGCTGTGCTGATGAATAGACCTAACATATTTCTCTCCTATTCTGATGGGGGGAACGACCGGCTCGGAAGACCTCGCCACTTCCCCCCAAACCCCTCGAACTCGAACTGGCAAATCCAGATTCGAGTTCGCCCATTAATCACTCATGTTTCTTTTGGAAATAAAATCCCTCTTAAATTCTATAAACCTATCCTCCGCTATCGCGGAGCGGATGTTTCTTATCAAATCGAGGTAAAAATGCAAGTTATGAATTGTTGCGAGTCGCGAACCCAGAATCTCGTTACATTTGAACATGTGGCGCAGATAGGCCATCGAATAATTTTGGCAGCAATAGCATGGACATTCGGGGTCCGGAGGGTTCGGGTCTTCGGTGAATTTGGCGTTTAAAATGTTCCAATTACCCTTATATGTCATGGCCATACCGGTTCGCCCGTTGCGTGAAGGCATGACACAATCGAACATGTCGATGCCAAGATCTATACATTCAAGAAGATCCTCGGGCGTTCCCACACCCATTAAATAGCGGGGCTTATCCTTTGGAAGAAATTCGGTGCAATGGCCGGTAATATCATACATCAGCTCATTAGGTTCGCCGACCGACAGGCCGCCGATTGCGTAGCCATTAAAGCCGCGCTTTGTCATTCCCGCAGAAGCCTGCCTTCCGGAGGCCAAGGCAGGAATTTCCCCTTCGAGATCCCCGTTTTCACGGGGATGACATGAAGATATCTCCAGCATCCGCTCGATATATTCTTTGCGCAGGTTCTTATACATGCCCCCTTGGACGATCGCAAAGAGCGCATTTTCCTGCTTGCGGGTAGCAAGACACCTCTCCGCCCATCTTAAAGAGAGCTCCATCGAATCGCGCGTGGCCTTTTCGTTCTCGCCGTGGGGGAGGCATTCATCCAGGACCATCATAATGTCGCTGTCAAGCGCTTCTTGTATCTCAACGGCGATCTCTGGGGTCAAAAAGTGTTCCCGCCCACCGTCTATCGGGGTTCGGAACTTAACACCCTCTTCGGATATCTTGGACGAGATAAGCGTTTCATTTTCTTCCTTCAGCCGCTCTTTGATCGGCAATTCATTTCCATCTTCTTGCCCCTTGACCCCTTGTTTGCTCCCCCCTCCGCCCCTTCCAAGGCTGAAGACCTGAAATCCTCCGCTGTCCGTAAGTATCGGCTTATCCCAGTGCATGAACTTATGGAGCCCGCCTAATTTTTTAATGACCTCGTGTCCCGGCCTAAGCGATAAATGGTAGGTGTTTCCAAGGACTATCTCGGCGCCAAGGCCTACTAATTCCTCCGGCGTCATCGCCTTCACGGTCCCTTGAGTGCCTACGGGCATAAATACAGGCGTATCTACCTCGCCGTGAGAGGTCTTAAATCTTCCCAGCCTTGCCCGCGAATCTTTGGCCGTCTTGTTTACCTTGAACTCGAACATGGCGAGGGGGCTATTAGCAGGTTAATTAAAGATGTAAACTGTTATTACATTGGACCGGCAAATTCTTGTGGAAATGTCGCCTTAACAGCCGCGAAAAATCTATCGACGACCACTCGTTGTCCGGAAGTAAGATCTTTATTAAGGTCCTTTGAATCTAAATAACAGCTGTCTGTAGTCTAGCCCACGATTGAGATGCTCCGCATCGTGGGCATTGAACACCCTCTGGCCATCGCACCTTTTCTAGATAATCTCGACAGGCCTTCTCATCAGGAAACCACCTAAGCAACTCTCCAAAAGTCTTGGGGTACTTCGGCATGCCAAAACCTACTACCCATTGTAGTTACCGTAGTCAAGTGCATATGCAGGTTATTCACGTTTAACTAGTTGAATTTTTTAGTGAAAACGGGATTCTCTGTGGGTTTATGGGTCTAAAGCTCAATTCTATATTTTTTCCAGATTTTTTGGCACTGAATCGGATCCAAAATAAACAATGCACGATGATATGCCTTTGGCGCCAGTTTTATCTTAAAAACCGCGCACCAAAATGTCAGCGTTTCCGGTAACCAGTTGCCACGCGATGGGTTGGCAACAACACTTTTTATCTCTTTTTTGCCATACCTATCAAAAAGCCACTTAATAGCGGGCATATGCCCATAATTCAAGACCCTTTCAATGATAGTCTGCCTGTCACGCAGTTCATCCAAACCTGCAAGATCGTACGACCACAACGTGATTTTGATATAGGATGGAATCCTTTTCATAATAACTTTTTCGTCAATCGAAACGTTTCATTTGAAATATATTTTTTTACTTTTTCCCATTCGACCATTTTGAACAACTCAAATCCACGTGCGGTGGCGTCATTATCTGCGTCCTCAAAATATGTCAACCCTTTGAGAAGGATATAACTATCGATGTTACGATATTTTTTTATCGCCCATCTCATAAGCTCGTCAAGACCATACATCTTCGAAAGAGTATAGACATCAAGAAAATCCCGGCGTTTGCCTCTTTGCGAAATCGCGATCAGCTTCATAGCCCCGATATCTTCGACAGATGCCAGATCGACGTGCCTGTCTCTCACAAGCGGTTTAATTAAAGGATAATCATAGTAAAAACAGCTGATGTGTACTTTTTTACAATCTCCTGAAACAGTCCCGTAAGCAACCTGGCTTCTCACAAAACCATGCAAAAGGCGCCTCATTGATGATGAAAGCATTTCAGAATTGAATTCTTTAGACATGTAGAAATCAAAATCCTCTGACGTCCTATGTCCAAGATGGATGGCAAGAGCGGTACCTCCAGCAAGATAGGCATTGAATTTTCTAAGGAACGCCAGTTTTCCGAATAAAATCCGCTGATCCTTACTCAATATTTCCCAGTGCATGTTCATTATATATTATATAGCATGCCCGGTAAAACGATTCAACTTTAAAGAAACTTTGGTAAAATCAAAGAAATAAACGCGAATTTTATTATTTCGTAACTACTCACCCAAATTCTAGTTTTTAGCGAGGTGGCTGACTGCGAAATCAAGGAATCCGATATTTTGCTTGTCGCAGGTGCGAACGGAAAAGTGCGTATCCCCGGATATCGGATATTCGCTGGAGGGATTGAAAAGTGTGTGTCCCCAGATTTAATGACGGCGCTTGTAAATAGAATAATCTTAAGGCATGGTAACGCTCTGAAACGCCTTCCATACCCGTTCAGGTGGGTCTGAATACTTGTGCCATGGCATAATAAAATTTGACCATGCCGGTATTCCCAGAGCAATATTTGACACGCCTTCAAGCTCAATGCTAGAAGCAACCCCAACAAGTTCTCCATCATTATTGAAAAGAGCTCCACCGCTATTTCCATGCGCCACAAGCGCGGTTGTCTTCATTACTCCGGAACCGTCTCCGGGAAACTAATCTACCTGTCTAATCTTTCCGGGGGTAAATGTTTTTTTATTCTCATCCTCCATTGAGGGAAAGCCAACAGCCCACACGACTTCTCCTCCAATTGGTGGACGTCCGGCAATTTTAACCGTGCGATATTCTTTCAACTCCTCTATTTTAAAAGAAGCTGAATCCAGCTTTCTGTTGGCTTCGGTTATATTTTCCTGTTTAACTTGCACTATTTTTCCATATACCTCAAATGAAACGTCTTCCCTAAAATTGCCGTTACCGTCGTAAAGCACGTGATAAGCCGTCATAACATCGCCGTCCTGCGAGATAAGAACGGCGGAACCTGTACCTTTTTGTTTTCCATCTTTGAATGTTATTATGCCGACCGCTTCGCCTGCGCTTTTTAAACTTTTCGGAACGGTGTTTTCAATAAAGTGTATCCCTTTTTGGAGATCCGGCCCCAAATTATCATCATAGGAACATATTCTTTCGGGCACGATCTTCCCAAAAATACGCTGGATTTCCAAACCTAACATATTTTGTAGCACAGAGGTCCCGGGACAACTGTTTGACTTGAATGTAGCTTTTGCTTTTTCTCCATATTTTTCAAAAATGTTCAAAGCCTTATTTGCCTCGTCAGCTGAAATAAACTCTGAAGAACCTCCACCGTCTAATGACGCGATAGTTTCAAAAGACAGGTCGTCGAGCTGATATTCTAAGGCGTTCGAAATGGTAATGCTTCCACTTTCGATAATGTCTTCGGGAACATCTATTTCTTTGAGAAAGGATCTCGTGCTTGGATCTTTTGGGTCAAATGTAATGGTACTCATATATATATTATGTTATCGGCCGGGTTATGAGTGAAAGTTGCTAACCCTTAGTTTTTTGTTAATAAAAAGGTAACTACTCAAGCAAATTCTAGAAGTGGGTTCGAGAAAGGCTTGGCAAGTGGCTGAAAATGTGGTATTTTTCTGGGTGAGATGGAAGGCGAGA
>PCWZ01000082.1:75492-77905 GCA_002796305.1 Deltaproteobacteria bacterium CG11_big_fil_rev_8_21_14_0_20_49_13 | reverse complement strand
AATCACGAATAGGTCTCCCTAAGCTTTTTGTCTGCGACAATATCGATCCCGACTATTTCGGTGCCATGCTTAAAATAATCGACTGGCGTGCCTAGAAAAGGGGTCAAGTCTTGCGTTTAGCGTTTTGGTATGCTATAGGTTGTCTCGATGGCACGTTCACTCAGAATAGAATATCCGGGGGCAGTTTATCACGTAATGAATCGTGGCAATGCGGCTTGCACCGTATTTCACACTCAAGACGATTACCAAATGTTTCTTGATCTGATCAAAGAAACAATAAAAAAATGGGATATATCAGTCCACGCATTCAGTCTGATGCCCAACCACTATCATATGCTTGTTGAAACGCCGCTTGGCAATTTGCAGAGAGCTATGAGACATATCAACGGAGTCTATACACAAAGACACAATCGTAAGAGAAAAAAGGACGGTCATTTATTCCGTGGCAGATATAAAGCGATCCTCGTCGAAGAGGATGCTTATCTCGTAGAGTTGCTACGATACATTCATCTGAACCCAGTTAGGGCGCGGATCACAATGAGTCCGCAGGATCACAAGTGGTCGAGTCACAGATATTATTTGGGGAATGGAGAATTGCCGTGGCTTGCAACGAAGCGGCTTTTGGCCTATTTTGGGAGGCGACCGAATTTGGCCAGGAGGAAGATGCATAAATTTGTGCTTGAAGGTGTTCCGGAGGGTTTGGAGCGGCGTCTGAAAGGCGCGAATTGGCCTTCAGTGTTTTCCAGTGAGAATTTTGAGGAGTGGATAAAATGGAATTTTGTGAAGGACATTGAAGATCGTGAAATAAAATATGAATCTGCTGAACCGAACAAGATCGATGAGAAGGAGCTGATAAAGATCGTTTCTGAGGTTATGAATATGAGTTGGCGGGAGATCGCGAATGCAAGAGGCCGGGAGGCTAAACTAATGAGAGGTCTTGCTATACGGTGTTTCAGGAACAATATAAGATACGATCATGAAAAATTGTCGTCAATGTTCGGGAATATCCATCCGACAAACATATCCAGAGCTTTAAACAGAGAACCGGAAGGATACGAACATATATGGGAACGTCTCCAGATCGAGATCCAAAACGCTCAAAACGCTAAACGCAAGACTTGACCCCTTTTCAAGACTTGACCCCTTTTTGATCATCCTCATTTACATAGGTTCTACGATTATCACTGAAGGGACGCAAAATAGGTCGGCGAAAGCCGATCTTTTTTATTTCTTTGGTTCTTTGTAACTGGTGTATTACGCTCTTTATTACACTCTTTTAAGATATTACTTCTTTTTTCGCCAGGAGGCGTTTGGGCCCTTTCCTAAACATTCTATCTGGCCTTTCTTTTGAAGGTCACTGAAAACTTTGCGGATCATATCACGGCTCACGCCCGGGCAAGCACGTTCGAGTTCTAATAATGTAAATTTCCCATCCATGTTATATATCGCTGCTTCTATCAATTCCGTTTTTCCACCCTTCGGAGTCTTCGCCCTTCCAACTCTTTCTTCAAATTCACGATAGGCAGTTTTTAGAATATAAAGAACGAAATTCACATATGGCCACGGATCATGTTTGCCTTCGTGCCAACTTTGAGAGCTCTGCTCCAAAGTTTCGTAGTAGCGCTCTTTATTCTCCTCTATAAGGCGCTCCAAGCTAATGTATCTACCCACTTCAAATCCTAGTTGATAACACTGTAGCAAAAGTAACAAGCGAGACACCCTGCCATTGCCATCGCGAAACGGGTGTATGCACAAAAAATCTAGATTAAACGCCGACATGGCAACCAAAGGTTGGACCGTTTTTTCTTTGATACATTCCGCGTACAGCCTTATCAATTCATTCATACAGACTGGGGTCTTCGCCACTTCGACGGTTTTAAAACGAATACGAGAACGGCCGTCAGGGTACTTTTCTATTATATCTCCATCTTTCTCTTTGTACTTACCGGAATCCCATATTTCACCGCGAGCCAGACTGTGCAATGTTTTGATCGTAGCTTCGGATATAGGCAGCTTATCGCTTTGGCCGTGTATCTTGTTCAGGGCATCTCTGTAACCTCTAATCTCTTCCTCACTTCGATCCTTTAACAAAGATCTGCCAAAAACGATCGTTGCTATGCGCTTTTGATCCGCTACGATCCCTTCAATGCGGTTCGATGAAACCGCGCTCTCGATCATGGCATGCTCACGCAAAACCTTTAATTTTTGAGGCGATTGTTTCGTGAACAGTTCCTGTTTGCCCCTAGCTTCGCCTAGGTCAGACAGATACCAGGCAGTACCCGCCGGAATAGTTTCCTGTTTTGAAATAAATTGTTTTAAAGTCATCATATCCGGCGTTTAATTACACTACTTTACAGCATTTTGGTATATAAATTTTTGGGGGTATTGGAACGCGGAACAGACATCGCATCCC
>PCWZ01000082.1:68423-75467 GCA_002796305.1 Deltaproteobacteria bacterium CG11_big_fil_rev_8_21_14_0_20_49_13 | reverse complement strand
GGGCTTGCCGGACTGGAGGAAATGTCCCGTCGTCCGCACAACTGCCCCAACGCCATATCCCAAGAGGTTAGGAAGCATGTTATAGCGATCAAGAAGGGCAAAAAGACGCTATCTATCTCCAGGGCACCTCTAAAAACCTGCTCGTTCTGTCATTGCGAGCCCCGAAGGGGCGCGGCAATCTCCCGCAAACACTTGATTTCACTGGATTGCTTCGGTCGCTACGCTCCCTCGCAATGACACGCCGATGGGTTTTTAGAGGTGCCCTCCAGCCATTACTCAACTTCCTCCTGTCTTTTTAGATGAACTCGTGTATACTAAATCCGCTCAGGGGGGATACGATGTGGGTAAAGGTTCCTTAATTTTGCGATGATTATTTTTACCCGATGATTATCAAAAGAGGTCCTACTTGAACTCAAGGTCGCCATTCTTTTCATCCACCTTGACATGATCGCCGTCTTTAAACGCGCCCTCTAAGATCTTCATTGAAAGCGGATCTTGAATATTCTTTTGTATCGAACGTTTTAAGGGCCTCGCGCCGTATGCAGGATCGTATCCGTCCTTGGCGATGAACTTCTTGGCCGAATCGGTGAGCTCTAGGGTCATCTTTCTCTCCGCAAGGAGCCTTTGCAGATGCTTCAGCTGAATATCGACTATCTTCTCTATCTGCGCCTCGCCAAGCGAATGGAATATCACGATGTCATCGACACGGTTCAAGAACTCGGGCCGAAAATGAGCCCTAAGCGCGCCTATGATCTGTTCATTCAGTCCTGCTTCCTGCTTCCTGTTTCCTGCTTCGGAGAAGTATTGCGACCCGATATTGCTCGTCATAATAATGACCGCGTTCCTGAAATCGACCGTCCTCCCCTGCCCATCGGTCAGTCTGCCATCATCTAAGACCTGCAGCAACACGTTAAAGACATCCTGATGAGCCTTTTCTATCTCGTCAAAAAGGACAACGGAGTAGGGGCGCCTTCGAACCGATTCGGTCAGCTGCCCGCCCTCTTCGTAGCCGACATATCCCGGAGGAGCGCCGATAAGACGGGAGACGGCATGCTTCTCCATATATTCGCTCATGTCTATCCTTACCATCGCCTTTTCATCATCGAAGAGGAATTCGGCAAGCGCTCTTGCGGTCTCGGTCTTTCCGACGCCCGTTGGACCTAAAAATATGAACGAACCGATGGGCCGGTTTGGGTCCTGAAGGCCCGAACGCGAACGTCTTACCGCATTCGCAACCTTTTGAAGCGCGTCATCCTGTCCCACCACGTGCTGGCGCAGCTTATCTTCCATGTGGACGAGCTTCTCAACCTCACCTTCCATCATCTTGGAGACAGGTATGCCTGTCCATTTGGAAACGACGTCAGCAACGTCTTCCGCCGTCACCTCTTCGGTCAACATCTTCTGGTTCTTTTGAATATCGGTCAGCTTGTTATTCTCTTCTTCAAGACGTTTTTGAAGTGTTAACATCGTGCCGTATTTCAGCTCGGCGGCACGGTTCAAGTCCCCTTCGCGCTCGGCACGCTCCTGTTCTATCTTTGAGTCCTCCATCTCCTTTTTGGTCTTTCGAATTTGAGAGATGCCGTCCTTTTCCAGCTGCCAGTGAGCCTTGAGCTCCTTGGAATCGGCCTGATTATTGGCTATCTCCTTCTCTACTTTTTTCAGTCTCTCCTTGCTTGCGGCGTCCGATTCTTTCTTGAGCGCCTCTTTTTCTATCTGAAGCTGCATGATGCGGCGTTCTATCTCGTCTATCTCGGTCGGCATGCTGTCTATCTCGATGCGAAGTTTGGAGGCCGCCTCGTCTATAAGATCTATCGCCTTGTCCGGCAGGAACCGGTCCTGAATATAACGGTGTGAAAGCGTAGCCGCCGCGACTATCGCACCATCCTGAATACGAACGCCGTGATGGACTTCATAGCGTTCCTTAAGCCCGCGTAAAATTGCTATTGTATCTTCAACTGAAGGCTCGCCGACATAGACCTGCTGGAAGCGGCGCTCAAGGGCCTTATCTTTCTCGATACGCTTGTGGTATTCATCAAGCGTCGTGGCCCCGACACAGCGAAGCTCGCCGCGCGCAAGGGCCGGTTTTAACATATTCGAGGCGTCCATAGCCCCTTCGGCCCCACCGGCGCCTACAAGTGTGTGAAGTTCATCTATGAAGAGAACGACTTCTCCCCCAGAATCCTGTATCTCCTTCAGGAGCGCTTTTAATCTGTCCTCAAATTCACCTCTGTATTTTGTCCCGGCTATCATCGCTCCAAGATCCAGGGCAAGCAGGCGCTTGTTCTTTAACGTCTCCGGAACATCCCCCTTTGTGATACGCTGTGCAAGACCTTCTGCAATTGCGGTCTTTCCGACACCAGGCTCGCCTATCAGCACGGGATTGTTCTTTGTGCGGCGCGAAAGCACCTGTATCACGCGCCTTATCTCATCGTCGCGCCCGATAACCGGGTCCAGCTTCCCCTGACGCGCGAGATCCGTGAGGTCGCGCGTATATTTTTTCAGCGCTTGATATTTCTGCTCCGGATTCTGGTCGGTCACACGATGCGGCCCGCGTATCTCTTGTAGGACCTTGAGCACATCGTCCCTTTTTACACCCGCGGCCTTTAAAAGATCTCCGGCGGCGATTCCTTTTGTATTTAAGAGCGCCAAAAAGAAATGTTCTGTAGATACATATTCATCTTTCAAACCCTCGGCCTCTTTGAACGCCTGATCGAAAACTTTGTTTAGATTATTAGAAAGATATACCTGACCCAGAGCTCCACCTGTCACAGAAGGTAGTTTTTCAAGCGCCTTTTCAAGTTGGGCGGTTAGGGATGAAATATTTATACCGAGCTTTTGAAGTATGGAAGGGACTATCCCCTCCGGCTGGGTGATTAGGACATATAACAGGTGTTCGGGTTCAAGCGCCTGCTGGCGGTATTTGCCTGCAACGCCCTGCATATCCTGGATAGCTTCCTGTGCCTTAAGGGTTAATCTATCGTATTTCATATTGACCATATATAAGGCTTTGCACCGTCAAAAACAAGGGCCTATTTATATGTGGTCCTATACGTTAGATGGACTGCGCTATATCGGGATGGCTCTGATAGAAGCTCATGTAGTTCATCACCTTCTTAATATACCTTCTCGTCTCTTTATAAGGAGGGATGCCCTTGAACTTTTTCACCGCGCCAGGGCCGGCATTATATGCGGCAAGTACAAGCTTTAGATCTCCGCCGAACATATTTGAAAGTTCCGAAAGATAGCTCGTGCCGGCGTTTATGTTGGACTTGGCATCGTAGAGGTTCCTGATCTTTAGATAACGCGCGGTAACATCGTTTATCTGCATGAGCCCTTTAGCTCCCGCATAAGAACGGGCGTTGGGCTTAAAGTTCGACTCCGCAGCTATGACCGCCGCAATCAATGCGGGGTTTATCTTGTGTGTCTTGGATGCCTCTATTATCTGCTCAATATATTTAATGCTTGAAGGCGTATTGCCACCGTTGACCGCGACCTCCCTGTCATAGGTATTCTTTAAAGAATGTGCATAGTAAAAGGCAAAGGAGATAATGAACACCAGTTTAACAAATATGAGTGTTTTTGTTTTCATTACAAGAAGATAGTTGCAATCCACGTGCCAATGTTCAAAAAATGAACACATTGAAATCATTAGGCTTTTATGCGCCGCAATAAAATTGGGGTCGAAATTGGGGTGGTTCTTTCCCACTTCTAGGGTCTCAAGACAAAATATTTAATGTTTGCAAGATGGGGATTAAAGTTATAAAAAACGTCTTACTTATGGAAACAAATACCCTAAAAACCTCGCTTCTTGAGCTGATAAGAAGAACTTCTGCCGAAATGCCAAAGGACGTCCTTGCGGCCGTCACGCGCCAGACCGAAAAAGAGGCCCCAGACTCGCGTGCGCGCTATGCAATGGATATAGTCTGCGAAAATATCAAACTTGCAAAAGACGCCTCGGCTCCAATATGTCAGGACACCGGCTCGCTCCTTTTTTACGTAAAGGCACCCAAGGGATTCGATCAGATAGAGTTTGAAGAGGCCGTAAAGATGATGGTAAGCGAAGCGACCGCCAAGGGATTCTTACGCCAGAACTCTGTCAATTCCCTGACCGGAAAGAATTCGGGTAACAACTTGGGCCCCGGTTCTCCGATATTCCAGTTCGAACAATCTCCCTCCACACCCTCCCCTGCCCTCCCCCATCAAGGGGGAGAAAAAGTGATAGTAAAGCTCATTCTGAAAGGCGGTGGATGCGAGAACTGCGGCGTACAATATTCGCTTCCAAATAAGTCCCTTAACGCCGAACGCGATCTTGACGGCATAAAGAAGTGTATCCTCGACTGCGTTCTGCAAGCACAAGGGAAAGGATGCGGCCCGGGCGTTCTGGGAGTTTGCATCGGAAGCGATCGCACCCATGGCTACATATATTCAAAAGAACAGCTGCTTAGAAAATTAGATGATATAAATCCCATTCCCGAGCTTGCCAAACTTGAAAAAGAGGTCACCGAGATAAGCAACAAGTTAGATATCGGTCCGATGGGCTTTGGGGGAGCAACTACCCTCCTTGGTTGCAAGATAGGCGCGCTCAACCGCGTGCCGGCAAGCTTCTTTGTCAGCATAAGTTATATGTGCTGGGCAGACAGGCGCCAGGGAGTGGAATTGAACGATAAGGGCAACATTGAAAAGTGGCTGTATTAGGGGTGATGCATGAAGCAGGAAACATGAGGCAGGACTTCCTGCTTCTTGCATCATGCTTCATGTTTCAGACATTATGACAATAAAACTAACCGCACCGTTCACTGAAGAGAAGATCCGCGCCCTCAAAGTTGGCGACATGATCACGCTCACCGGCAAGACGTTCACCGCCCGTGACGCCGTCCACCAATGCCTTCATTCGGGAAAATATCCGCTCCCAGTTGATTGGAAGGACCAGATAATATACCATTGCGGCCCCGTTGTTATAAAAGAAGGGGGCAAGTGGGTTGTAAAGGCGGCGGGTCCCACCACATCCATTCGCGAAGAACCTTATGAATACGATGTGGTAAAAAACTTCGGCGTGCGCGGGATCATCGGCAAGGGGGGCATGGGTGCAAAGACGCTTGCCGCATGCAAAGAGTTCGGCTGCGTCTACTTTCATGCGATAGGCGGCGCCGCGCAGATCTACGCGGAGAGAATAACCAAGGTCCACAACGTATATCTATATGATGAGGTTGGCGCGCCGGAAGCAATTTGGGAATTTGAGATAAAGGACTTCCCCGTGGTCGTGACCATGGACTCCCACGGAAAAAGCCTTCATGAAGATGTGCTTAAACTATCTACCGACAAGCTCAAAAGCCTGCTCACATCTACTGGATCTTGAACGCCACGTAGACCGTTGAGTTATCTCTTCTGACAAGAAGCCTCACTATCGAACCCTTCTTAACACCGGTAATTGCTTTCTGATATTCTGCGCTTGAATTTGTGGACTTGCCGTTTATCTCAAGAAGGACGTCTCCGGCCCTGATATCCGAACCTTCGGCCGCAGAAGCCGGCTCTACCCTGGCAATAAGCATCCCCTTATTCTGTTTGACTCCCAACGAATGAGCTTCTTCGGCGCTTAAAGGCCTCACAACAAGTCCTATCGCATCGGCCTTTTGAAATTCGGTCACCTCGTCCTTTGCCTTGCCGCTCTTTATATCATCTATCTGCTGTTTCCCCAGCGTAACGGGCATGATCTGCTTCTTACCTTCTCGAAGGACCTCAAGTTTAATGGTAGCTCCGGTAGGAGTTGAGGCAACGAGGCCTGGAAGTTCTGAAGACTTGTTGAGCTCCTTATCATTATATTTAAGGATAACGTCTCCCCTCTTTATTCCGGCACGTTCGGCCGGAGAACCCGCTATGACGTCACCCACAAGCGCGCCCTTTCCTTCTTCAAGCCCGAACGATTTTGCAAGTTCTTCTGTCATCGGCTGTATCTGAAGGCCAAGCCAGCCGCGATCGGTTATCTTTCCCTTTTCAACGAGCTGGGGGATGAGCTTCTTTGCCATATTGATGGGAATGGCAAAACCAAGTCCCTGCCCTGCCGCCAGTATCGCGGTGTTGATACCTACCACATTTCCCGCGGTATCAAAAAGAGGTCCGCCGGAGTTGCCGGGATTGATAGAGGCGTCCATTTGAATAAAATCATCGTAAGGGCCTGCACCTATCACGCGCCCCTTTGCGCTAACGATACCCGCCGTTACCGTATGATCAAGGCCAAAAGGGTTTCCCACCGCAACTACCCAGTCGCCTATCTCGACATTGTTCGAATTGCCTAGCTGAACGAACGGAAGCTTTTTGTCGGTCGTTATCTTGACAATGGCGACATCGGTCTTTTCATCGGCGCCAACGACCTTCGCCGGATATTTCTTTTCGTCGGAGAACTGAACGTTTATCTCATCGGCACCAGCTATGACATGGTTGTTGGTCAGAATAAGCCCATCGCCGTTGATGACGAATCCGCTACCGAGACTGTGTTGTTCTCTCTGTATCCCTTCCCTGCCGGTAGGTCCTCCCTGAAAGAATTTATCGAAGAAATCCTCAAAGGGATCGCCCTGTCCCCTTCCTGGGCCTGTCTTGAACGGATTGAACGCCCTCATCGTAACCTTTTTGGTGGTGTAGATATTGACAACTGCCGGAGCCACCTTCTTTACGAGCGGAGAGAACGAGCCTGGCGCGGAAGCTATCGGCGTTCCTGCGCCGGCACTTTCGTGAAAATATTCCTTGGCCTTTGTCTCTCCTATCCAGCCGAGCCTTGCCGCAAAGAATATGCCGGCAATGAACGTTATTGAAGCAATTAAGACTACAGTCCTTTTTGAATGCATAATTGACTCCGCTATAGTATTTAACAAAGGTATTACTAACCAAAGGTTAAAATACTATATAATGTCATTCCGAGCGAATCCGAGGGATCTCCACATTAAATGATGTTAGGGGGGATCCTTCTCCGCCTAAGGCGGTTCAGGATGACATGCGGGCACCTCTATAAACTACTCACGCTGTCATTGCGAGCCCCGAAGGGGCGCGGCA
>PCWZ01000082.1:63022-68407 GCA_002796305.1 Deltaproteobacteria bacterium CG11_big_fil_rev_8_21_14_0_20_49_13 | reverse complement strand
GGCAATCCCCCATAAACACTTGATTTATGGAGATTGCTTCGTCGCTGGACGCTCCTCGCAATGACATAACAATGGGTTTATAGAGGTGCCCATGCCTTTATTTGCTCGCTTCAAGATACGCCATGCGTAACTCATAGAGCAGATGTTCAAATAGGTCCGATTCTTCCTTTGTCAAGTTCCCCTTGGTCTTTTCTTTCATCATTTCCAGGATGTCCATGGTCTCCTTGGCAAGGTTTAAGTTCTTCTCCGGCTTTCCGGTCTGGGGGTTCGGCACAAGCCCTAGACTCAGCTGAATCGCACCGGCCAAGGAGAGGAGAAACGTCATAAAATTCACCGGTATTGACTGCCGATCATTTGTCACTGGTTTTTGGTCATTGGTCATTTTTGACCATTACCCCCTTTAAAATATCTTGTCAAGGGGGTCAAAATCGGGATAGGATGCAAGGCAATGAATAAACTTTTTGTTCTCCTATTCGTGCTTCCTGCTTCCTGCTTCCTGCTTCTATCGGCGTCCTGCGCCAAAAAACCGGTGGTGATAGGTCGAGATAATCCGGCGCAGGAAATAGAAAAATGCACCAAGCTCTCAAATAAAAAACACTTTAAAGAGGCCGTAGAGTGTCTGGAGGTCTTTAAGTCGCACTTTCCCAAGAGCGAGTGGGGGGTTGAGGCAGAGCTGTACATTGGCGACAACTATTTCCGTCAGAAAGAATATCTTCTGGCCGCAGATTCATATCAGTCATTCATAAAACTTCACCCGACGCACCCAAAGATAGACTACGCCTATTTTAAAAGCGGTCTTTCCTATCTTAAGCAGACCCCAAAGGCGATAGACCGCGATCAGGAATATCTAGACGCGGCAATGGTCAACTTTGAGATAGTAAAAAGAAACTTTTCCGACAGCGTCTACGCCAACGTCAACAACGAAGATCTTATGGATGCGCGTAAACGCGTTGCCGAAAAGAACTTCTATGTCGGACATTTTTACTACAGGACCGGGGAATATATCGCCGCCATTCCACGTTTTCAGATAGTGGCAAAGGACCATAGAGATTCGGGTCTTGCGGACAAGTCCCTATATTTTATAACACGGGCGAACCTCAAGCTAAGCAGGCTTGAGGATGCTAAGGAGTCTTTTTCTACGCTTTCCGTAGAATATCCGAGCAGCAAGTATGTTAAAGAACTTGAGAACCGTTTGATACGAGCCTCAGAGAAAGAGGCAAAAAAGGATACCCTATGAAAAGAGAGATCCAGGACCTTGTAGAACTAGGCAAACAATATTTTGAGGACAAGGAATACGGCAAGGCCGAACATATATTCAAAAAGGTCGTCCATGAACAGCCCAACTTTGCCGACATTTTGAACCTTTTGGGGGTCATCTGCCACATCGAAGGAAAGTTCGAACAGGCGATGGAGCTTTTCCAGAGGTCATTAAAGATAAACCCGCACTACACGGAAGCCGTCTTGAACCTTGCTGTCCTTTATAACGACCTTGGAAAATATAAAGAGGCAAAGAAGCTCTACACGCACCTTCATAGCTCACAGACGACCAAGCACAAACACATTGAACCGGTGCTTAAGGGAAAGCTTTCTAATCTTCATGCGAATATCGGCGACATTTACAGGAATCTAGGACTTTATGACCACGCCATCGAAGAATACAGGAAGGCGTTGACATTGAACCCGAAGTTCGTTGATATCAAGACCAGTCTTGGCATCGCCTACCGCGAGAACCAGCAATTGAAGGAATCTCTTGCTGAGCTGACCGATGCGGCAAAGATCAATCCCAAATACATTACCGCCAAGATACAATTAGGGGTAACATATTATTCCTCAGGAAAGTTGGCCGAGGCAAAGAAGCAGTGGCACGCGGTCCTCGATAAAGAACCCGGCAACGAATACGCCAAGATGTACCTGAAGCTCTGCGAGCCCAGATAAGGCACCGTTAAAACCAAGGGCACTTTTTTACAATATGCCCATGTGTTTCAATTCCAGCAAACATTTGCTGTCTTTTTTGCTGTTTTTTTGACCTTGACAACATCTCATTTTTGTTTGTATGTTATATGACGTAATTGGACTTTTGCCCCAAAGTTTTGGGACAGTTTACAAAACATAGCATGGTAAAAAATAAAATTAAAATATATGGTTACATTTCAAAGATATTCAATCACGGCTGTTTTTATGGCCGCGGCCTTTCTAATATCGATCTGTTTCGTCCAGAATCTGTATGCCGCCGCCTATTACGTAGAGACCACCGGTACAGATTCGCCATCGGTTGACTGTGCATCGGTAGCAAGCGCCTGCTTAACTATAAGCTATGCTTTCGATAAGGCCGCTGACGGGGACGATATTATCGTTGGGGCAGGGGTCTTTAAGGACTCTCTTCATATCACAAAGTCCGTTAATATTGCCGGAGCCGGCACCGGAGAGACGTTTATTGAAAGTGATGATTATGAATTAGGAGCCATTCTTATTGAACAACTTCTACCTGACGATCCCGCCCCAGCGGTCAGAATTTCTGATCTGACGATTCAAAACAGTGCTAGCCAATATACCGGAGGCATTACTGTAAATGCAGAAAGTCCTCTCGTCCTAGAAAACGTGGTGATCACAAATTGTTCGGGTCAACTAGTCGGCGGACTGTTCACTCGAGGCCCTACAATACTGGAAAACGTTACTATAAACAAGAATACCGGGACCTCCGCAGGCGGAGCCTTTTTTGCATCTAAAAAGGGCTCAACCATTGTAAACAGCACCATTTCCGAAAACTTTGCGGAAAGCGTTGCAGGTGGAATAGCGAACGTAGCCATTCTATATATGGCCAATACAACTGTCAGTGGCAATAAAACCAATGGATCCGCCGGTGGAATAGTGGCAACGGTTTTGCCATATACCCACGATGTTATCCTTTATCTTTCCAATGTTACGATCACTGAAAATCACGCCGATTTTAACGAAGATGGTGACGGCACAACCGGCGGCCTATACGCCGATAATCCGACATCAATTGTAGCACGCAACACGATCATCGCGGGAAACTATGATCACAACCCCGATTCACCGATCGCGGATTGTTTCGGCGCAATATCATCCCCATATGACAACGCGGATTTTGGCGGTTTCAATTTGATCGGCGACTCTACCGGTTGTGTTCTGGACCCGAACATGCCGGGCAATATTTTGAATGAGCCGGCTCTTCTCGGCCCACTCGCGGATAACGGCGGACCAACACGAACGCACGCTCCGGAAGCTGGAAGTCCCGCGATAGACGGCGGAAATAATTTAGATGGCGCGGGGTGCCGTTACTTTGAATTCGATCCGACGATAGACGGCGCGGTTATAACGGATACCTTTCTTATCGGTGATCAGAGGGGGTTCATGCGTCCGGCCGATGGGAACAATGACGGAGCGGCGCGTTGCGATATCGGTGCATACGAAATAGCCTGCGGAAACGGAGTCGTTGAAACGGGCGAAGAATGTGACAACGGTAACTTGGCGAACGACGATGGGTGCGATGCAACCTGCCGCACAGAAGAGCCCCCACCCGGCGATACGGGCGGCGTAGGAAACGATAACAACCCGGCCGATGCAGATCCAGGAATACCACCCGATGGCAGCGTAGATGCTGAAACCGGCGTTACACCAGATGCAGACACAGATACGGGCGGCGTAGGAAACGATAACAACCCGGCCGATGAAACTTCACCCGGAGCCGGGTGTTCACTTATTATCAGAAAATAACGATCTGCCGTATCTAGCCGACCCGTTCATCCTCTTTCCTTACAAAACCTTACAAAAATATCTTTCGAGCATCTAGAAGCATGTCGTCTATTTTTGAAACATCCCCGCCGCCACCCTGGGCCATGTCGGGACGACCGCCGCCTGTACCACCTATGACCGCCGAAAGTTTTTTGACGATATCGCCGGCGCTGAACGCCCCTGTCAGGTCCTTGGTGACAGTGACTATCAGGGATACCTTATCGTTGATAATTGAAGTGAGTATGATGACGCCGCTGCCTATCTTTTGTTTGTGGTGGTCGGCGAGCTCGCGAAGCGCAGGAACGCTCCCACATTCGACCTTTGCCATGATCAGCTTGACCCCGCCTACCTCTTCTATCTTAATATCGGCCTTGGCGTTCAATGAACCCTTCTCGATCTGCTTTTCAAACTGTCTTACCTTTTCGTTCAGCCTCTTGACACGCGCTGGGACCTCGTGAACTCCTATTTTGAGCTCGGAAGCGATATCCTTTAGGCCCTTCTCCATATCATTAACATAAGCCTCAACTCCCGCTCCGGTCACCGCCTCGATCCTGCGAACACCGGATGCCACGCTCGACTCGGAAAGTATTTTGAACATTCCGATATCGCCGGAGCGCGAAACGTGCGTGCCTCCGCAAAGTTCCATCGAGAAGCCTTCTACCTCGACCAGCCTTACTCTCGCTCCATATTTCTCGCCGAAAAATGCAAGAGCCCCTTTCTTTATCGCTTCTTCATGCGGCATTTCGTTGACATTCACCTTAAAGTTCTTCCTGATGGCATCGTTCACATCTGCTTCCACGTTGCTGATCTCTTCATCGGTCATCGCATGAAAATGGCTGAAGTCAAAACGAAGACGCGATGGCCCCACAAGAGAACCCGCCTGTTTAACATGTTCGCCAAGCGTCTCGCGCAGGGTCTTATGGAGCAGATGCGTTGCGGTGTGATTTCTCTTCGTATCGGCCCGCCTGTCACTGTCCACCGCAAGGGTTATCTTTGCGCCTTCCTTCAACTCGCCCGACTCGATAACGCCTTCATGCACTATTATATCGGGAAGCGGCTTCGTTGCGTTCGTAACGGTTATTCCTATTCCGTCCGCCACCGCAACGCCCGCATCTCCCACCTGTCCGCCAGATTCGCCGTAAAAAGGCGTTACATCAGTCACAAACTTTACATTCTTTCCGGAAGGGATGACGGCCAAAACCTTTGCCTCGCACGACTCCTTCTCATAACCCACGAATTTAGAGGCAATGCCTTTAGATTTTAGCTCTTTGTAGACGCCTTCTACCTTTTCTTCGCCGGAACCCTTCCATGCCGCACGGGCTTTTTCGCGCTGGGCGTTCATCTTGTTCTCAAAGCCCTTTTCATCTATCGTCATTCCGTGTTCGGAGGCGATGTCGACCGTAAGATCCTTGGGAAATCCGTAGGTGTCATAGAGCTTGAACGCCACCTCGCCGGGAACAATGGCGCTCTTCTTCTTTTTTAGCGCCTCGAAAGTTTCATCAAGCATTGAAAGACCCTTATCGAGCGTTTCGCAAAAACGATCCTCTTCGTGAGAGATCACCTTTTCAATGAAGACCCTGTGCTGGATGAGTTCCGGATACGCCCCTCCCATTTCGTCTATCACCACGT
>PCWZ01000082.1:13138-62956 GCA_002796305.1 Deltaproteobacteria bacterium CG11_big_fil_rev_8_21_14_0_20_49_13 | reverse complement strand
GCGGATGCACGAATATGGTCCGCAATGACGCGCATGGAAAAATCAGTTCGTAAGTGCGTTAGTGCGTCGGTGCTTAAGCTGGCGGATGTGACTGCACCATATTGCCTTTCATATTTTTTGCCGGTTATCTTCTCTATTTTTCTGATGACCGGCATGAAGAGATCGGTCTCGTAGTTCCCTTCCACGCCTTCGACCACGGCCGCAAGGCGTTCAAGCCCCATGCCGGTATCGATGGAGGGTTTGGCAAGCGGCTTCATCTTGCCGTCGCTACCCCTTTCAAACTGCATAAATACAAGGTTCCATATCTCCATGAATCGGTCCGATTCCAGGTCCTTTGTAGTCACCTTTGAACCGGGGACGCGGTCAAAATGGAGCTCGGAACATGGCCCGCATGGGCCGGTATCGCCCATCACCCAGAAGTTATCCTTCTCGCCAAGGCGGAAGATGCGGTTCTTTTCAACATGCTTGAGCCAAAGTTTTTCTGCCTCGTCATCATCATTATATACGGTGATGCAAAGACGGTCGGCGGGGATGCCAATGGTCTTGGTGAGGAACTCCCAGCCGTAAGCTATGGCCTCTTTCTTAAAATAATCTCCGAAAGAGAAATTGCCGAGCATTTCGAAGAAAGTATGATGCCTTGGGGTCAAACCCACCTGTTCGAGATCGTTATGTTTACCGGAAACGCGCATACACTTTTGTGATGTGGTGGCGCGTTTACAATCACGCTTGTCGTGGCCCAAGAAGACGTCCTTGAACTGGACCATTCCGGCGTTGGTAAAGAAAAGCGTCGGGTCGTTCGCCGGCACCAAAGATGATGAAGGGAGGCGTTTATGGGCGTTCCCCTCGAAATATTTAAGGAATTTATCCCTCAGCTCTGATGATCTCATGGCGGTAAGACCTACACAAATAAAGCCTTTTAGGCAAGAATTTTGGGCGGTAAATGAATTATTCTAGCAACTATTTTCAAATTCTGCCGACGATATCAATATAATGAAGAGTTCCTACGCAAAAATGACCGCCATGGCAATGATGTTCCTCATCTCTTCATGTGCACGCACACTTGTTAATTCGTCTCAGACACCTGCGAACGTGAATTTTTCGGCAAAAGAGAGGGCCGAGGCGATGGCAGATAAAAAGGCCATCGATTACTGCGCAAAGTTCGGACACAAAGGGTACGAGAAGGTATCCATGAGCTCCACAAGAAAGGCCATCTCCTCCGGAAATGTCCGCTGCGAGACGGTTCCTGTGAAATGCCCCGAACTTTTCACGAAGGACGGCAGCAACGGTCTCACATATAAATATTTCGGAGTGGCAAGAGCCGACGCATTCAAGACGAACGTGAACCCGAGCGACAGGATAATCATCCCTTTCAAGATGAACGCACAGGCAAAGTAGTCTTTACTTGATCTTAAAACAAAAACCCTCTCCGCTTCGATGCAGGGAGGGTTTTTTATTACCTATAGAATGTTCGATTACTTTGTCTTTTTAACTTCCGGCGCCGGCGCCGCGGCCTTTGTTGCCGGAGTATCGGTCCTGGTAAGACCGTAGTTGGCCCTCACGGCCGTTTCGAGCGTGTTCAGCATCTTCGGGTTTCCCTTTAAATACTCGACCGCCGAATCGCGGCCTTGAGCGAACTTCTCACCCTTGTAGGAATACCATGCGCCGCTCTTTTCCACTATTCCGAGCTCGCTTGCGAGGTCCAGAATGTCGCCGGCCTTATCGATGCCCACACCGTAGTAAAGGTCGAACTCGGCCTGCTTGAACGGAGGAGCCACCTTGTTCTTCACCACCTTCACGCGCGTGCGGCTTCCAACGACCTCTTCTCCCTTCTTGATGGCGCTCGTGCGCCTGATATCAAGGCGAACGCTCGCGTAGAACTTAAGGGCGTTCCCGCCGGTAGTTGTTTCGGGGTTGCCGAAGAATACGCCGATCTTCATCCTTATCTGGTTGATGAATATGAGGATGGTCTTTGACTTTGCCACCGCCGCCGTAAGCTTGCGAAGCGCCTGGCTCATGAGGCGGGCCTGCGCGCCCATCGTGGCGTCGCCCATTTCACCTTCAAGCTCACTCTTTGGAACGAGCGCGGCGACCGAATCGACCACTATAACGTCCATGGCACCGCTTCGAACCAAGGTCTCGGCTATTTCCAGTGCCTGCTCACCGGTATCAGGCTGAGAAATAAGCAGGTCCTCTATCTTAACACCGAGTTTGCGCGCATATTCAACGCCAAGCGCATGCTCTGCATCTATAAAGGCCGCAACACCGCCGAGTTGCTGGGCCTCTGCTATCGCCTGAAGAGCAAGAGTTGTCTTGCCGCCTGATTCGGGTCCGTATATCTCAATGATGCGTCCGCGCGGATATCCGCCGACGCCTAAAGCGACGTCGAGTGACAACGAGCCCGATGGCACCGTTGCAACGTTAGCTACCTTGTCGTCCTTTCCGAGGCGCATAATGGCGCCCTTTCCGAACTGCTTTTCGATCGTTGCTATTGCAACGCCGATCGTCTTCTCGCGGCTCCCCGCGTTTGCCTGGGTTACGGTTTCCATATAATATCTCCTTTGTTATAGTTTGATGTCAGGTGTCGGAGGTCTGAGATCTGACATCTGACTTCCGGTTTCTGGCTTCGTCCTTCTTTAGATCGAATTTCTTCAGGGCCGTATAAACACTTCCCTCTTTTGTCAACACACTTTTGTATAATGTAAGATGATCTATCACCACCTTGCCAAAGCTGATGGGACCCAGCTCATTTATCTGCTTCATAAGAAGGCTCGTGCTCTTCAACTCTTTCGCGCGACCGATGGTCAGGTGAAGTCTGAACGCCCGATCGTCCTTTTTAATGGGATATTTTGCGAGCGCCTTTTCTAGTTCTGCCTGCATCGAAAGGACCAGCTCAACATCGCCCAAAAATCCCGCCCAGATGACATTTGGATATTTCCAGTTAGGAAAGACCCCAAGCCCCTGACAATCAAGCGATACCGGAGCACAAGAACTTGTAACGGATCCTATGGAATCTACAATGTCACCCATGAGCAGTTCTTCTTCAACATCGCCGAAGAACTTCATGGTAACGTGAAGCAGTGAAGCGTTGAGCCACTTCACTCCCTTCTCTTTCTTGGAAAAGTCCGAGATGAGGCGCGAAAGCTTCTGTTTCACCTCGGGCGGAATATCAAATGCGAGGAATGAACGAATTTTCGTCATAATAGATATCTTCTTACAAGATCAAGCGCCTCATATGAGGTCAACGCCTTGAACAGGTCGCGCTCACGAGGGTGACAGTAACTTATATGCCTTGTTCTGCTTTCGCTTGCAAGGGCAATATGAACCGTGCCCAGAGGATTCTCTTTTGTGCCGCCTGACGGCCCCGCAACGCCGGTAACAGAAAGGCCCAGAGAAGCGCCGCTAACCTTACGAACGCCTTCGGCCATCTCTTTTGCGCACTCTTCGCTCACGGCGCCATGCTCTTTGATGGTTTCCTCTTTGACCCCCAGCATATCTGTCTTTGAAACATTGGAATATGAAATAATGCCGCGTTCGAACCACTGCGATGCGCCCGGAACATCGGTTAACAGGTTAGCAATCCGCCCGCCCGTACACGATTCGGCAACGGCTAGGGTCATCTTCTTTTTCTGCAGGAGCTTTCCGACCACCGCTTCAAGTGTATCATCGTTCTCGCCGAATATATGATCGCCCAGCCGTTTCCTGATCAGCATCTCTGTTTTTTTTAGCTCTTCTTCTGTTTTACCGATCACCAGCTTTATCTTCACCTCTGGATACGAGGCCCGAAACGACATCCTTACGTCGCCAAGCTCCAAACCTTTCAGACGCTCGTCAAAACTGGCCTCGGGTATCCCGAAACATCGCAGGAACTTTTGCGAATAGATATGTTCGCCGGCCTTCTCTTTCAGCCAGGGAAAGATAGAATCGTTGAATATCTGATAAAGCTCCCTTGGAACGCCGGGGAGAAAGAAAAATATGGCCGGTCCTAACTTTACCTGAACGCCGGGGGCCGTCCCCACCCTGTTGGTCAAAGGCTTTCCGCCTTCGGGGATATATGACTGGCGTTTATTGTTATCTGTGCATTCACGGCCGACTTTTTTAAAGAAGGCCTGTATGCCGTTCCAGATATCTTCGTGAAGGATGAGTTTTTTGCCGAAGGCCTTTGCGGCTGACTCAACCGTTATATCGTCGAGCGTTGCGCCAAGCCCGCCGCTAACAAAGACTATTTCGGCATATTCTGCGGCAAGTTTGCACATCTCTCCTATCGCATCTTCGCGGTCGGGAACGCCGCCGTGCCACACCACCTCGTGGCCCAGCATCCAGCATTTGTCGGCGAGCCACGCGGAATTCGTGTCTACCACGTTACCGCTCATTATCTCGTCGCCTGTTGTTACTATGGCTATCTTCATAACACACATGTCATTGCGAGGAACGTAAGTGACGAAGCAATCTCCATTGCGCGATTTCACAAAGGGGATTGCTTCGCCCTAAAGGGCTCGCAATGACGACAATATAATCAAACATACATTCGCATAGACTCCGGCCAGAACATCATCCAAGACGATGCCAAAACCGTTGTGCATGCGATCATCTATCGTTCTAACGGGGAACGGTTTCACGATATCGAAGACCCTGAAAAGCGCAAAGGCGATGAGAACCGTTTTCCATCCGAAAGGGTGCCCGGCAACGGCCACCAGAAAACCGGCCACCTCATCTATTACGACCGTCTTTGGGTCATCAACGCCGAAAAGGGCTTGCGCCCTGTCTGATATCCACGATGAAAGAACGATAAAGACCATGAGAAACGTTATGTAGTGTATCAGCGGCAACCCCGCGAGGGCCCAAAAGAGCGGTACACCAAGGAGGGTGCCGAAAGTGCCCGGCGCTTTTGGCAGATACCCAAGGCCGAGGCCGGTCGCGAACAGCTTAATGACTCTATCCATTACTCACCTTTTTAAGGGCCTTTTCATGTATCTCGCTCTTCCATTCAAGGTCAACCAATCGATCTTCGTGATTATCCAGCTTTCTGGCTATCATCCTGACCTCGATCACTCCCTCAGCAATTTGCTGAACATCTGAGTTGAGCTTTTCAAACAGGACATTCGCCCTTTGGGCAAGCCTGTTGGTTTCGGCCATGTCCTTTTCATTTTTATTGAATCTTTTATCCACCTCATCGAACCGCTTATCCACCTCATCGAATCGCTTATCCACCTCATCGAACCGCTTATCCACCTTACCGAATCCTGTGACCATATCGTCCCTGAGTAATTTGACCTCGGTTAAAATATGACCCATCTTTTTTTCCGTCATATGTGCCCCTTTCATTCTTTTTCGCCTAGCACCGAGCCCTTTAAAAGACAAGAATTGATATAGCAAAAATGGTGCCAGAAAAATTCCTCAACGATTTCAACAAAAACATGGGCGGAATCTCAAAGAACTGTCCAGTTTTCGTCAGTTGACATGAACAATTATTAGAAGTATGGGCAATTCATGACAAAATCATCGACCGTATTTTCGTGTCAGAACTGCGGCGCCCAGTCCCCAAAGTGGATGGGGCGCTGTCCCGAGTGCGGCCAGTGGAACACATATATCGAAGAGGCCGCATCCGAAGATATAAAACCTGCCCGCAGTTCAATGGCACCGGCGGCCAACTTCACGCCAACGCCCCTTCCGGAAATAAGCTCGGACAAGAGCGCGCACAGGCCGGTAGGAATAGGAGAGCTCGACCGCGTCCTTGGCGGAGGACTTGTTCCCGGATCGGTAACTCTCATAGGCGGCGACCCGGGAATAGGAAAATCTACGATAGTGATGCAGGCGCTGGGAAGCATAACATCAGCCAGCAAGGTTTCAAACCAGCAAGGAAGGAAAGTTCTATACATCTCCGGCGAAGAATCGGCGCCGCAGATAAAACTCAGGGCAGAGCGCCTTGGCGTCGATCAGCAGGAGATATTCGTCCTCACCGAGAACTGCCTTGAGCGACTCTTAGAAGAGATAAAAAAACTAAAGCCTTCTATCATCGCGGTCGATTCCATTCAGACCATCTATTCAAATAATATAACGAGCGCACCGGGAACGGTAAGCCAGGTGCGCGAATCGGCCGGCCAGCTCCTTTATTATTCAAAGGCCTCCGGCACATCTACCATGCTCGTGGGCCACGTTACAAAGGACGGCGCGATAGCCGGGCCAAAGGTCCTGGAGCACATGGTAGACACGGTCCTTTATTTCGAAGGGGAGCGCGGGCATCCGTTCAGGCTCCTTCGCGCGGTCAAGAACCGCTTCGGCTCAACTAACGAGATAGGCGTCTTTGAGATGACGGGAAAGGGTCTTAAAGAGGTCTTAAACCCTTCAAGCCTCTTTCTCGCCGAAAGGCCGGAAGGGGCCGCGGGTTCTGTGGTTGTGGCCTCGCTCGAAGGTTCTCGGCCGGTCCTTGTTGAGATACAGGCGCTTGTCACCTCTTCCGGATTTGCTCAACCAAGAAGAACGGCCATAGGCATGGACTCGGGCCGTGTGGCGCTTTTGGTGGCGGTGCTCGAAAAGATCGTGGGCCTTCATTTGAACGATCAGGATATCTTTCTGAACGTTGCGGGAGGGCTTAAGGTGAATGAGCCGGCGGTCGACCTTGGAATTATCACCTCGATAACGTCGAGCTTCAAGAATAAGCCCATCGACCCTCACACGCTGATCTTAGGCGAGGTCGGCCTCACGGGCGAGGTACGCGCGGTATCGGGAATTGAAATGCGCCTCTCGGAGGCGAGCAAGATGGGATTCAAGCGCGTGCTCATGCCTAGGTCCAACACAAAAGTAAAACCGCCAAAGGGGATGGAGGCGATAGGGGTCGCAACGGTGGAAGAGTGTCTTAGTTTTATCTAGATCTGTACGCATCCTTTCGATGTCTTACGCGATAGACCGTTATAGTTTTAGGGCCTTCATCGATTTGATAGATCGTCCTATAATCTCCGACACGCAATCTGAATGTTTTATCAGAGCTCTCAAGTTTTAAACTTTGCGGCGGATGAGGATTCTCATGCAGTCTCATCACCTTTAACATTACTTTACGAACTTCAACTTTGGGGTTTTTTGCTAGATCTTTTTCTACATCATGATCAAAGAAAAGCTTATAAGATGCCATTTTTTCAGCTTAAGAATAAAATGAGTTGATGGACACTTTGGATTATTTTTCCGCTCGGCAACTGTTCTTAGGTCAAAAACGTCCTCCATAAGATCATTGTAGCTGTCTATGTCAATAACCACCGCTCTTTTGTGCCCCTTTGCCTCCGTCAAAAACTGCTCTTTTATTTTTGATTTCATGGCCTCAATTTTAAACTAATCACTCCATATTGTCAGCCCGATGTTGCAGATGAGCTCGCATTTGACGTTTTTAACACTCAACGACTTACAGATGGAAAAATCGACATTGGCGCGGAGGAGTTTAAACAGCCGTAATCATAGCTAGTAAGTTAAGCCAAAGGCCGCGCGGGGCAGTGAGGGCGCCTTGATGCGGCCTTTTTTTAATTTGAACCCCTCCCCCTCGGCCCCTCACCATCCACCCTCAAAGGGTCCGACCCTTTTTTCACACCACTTTCATTGCACGACGCGAATAAAACAGCATCCCTTCATCCATCGCAACACTATAAAAACATACCCCCCCCTAGGGGTCCGATCCTTTTGCAAAAATATATGGGGTAAGCACGAAAAGGCTTAATGAACAGGTAAAGCGAAATTTAGAACGCTTTCCCAAAGATTTTATGCTTGCTCCACATTGACAAATACTTTTAATTGACAACATAGTCGTCATATATTATGATATATGACGACAAGTGAGGCGTTATGTATATACCCAGAATACTGCAACTGTCAGATATTATTAAAGAAAAATCTTATTTTCTCTTTGGCCCAAGGCAAACGGGTAAAAGCTCTTTAATAAAAGAGACCCTTTCGAAATACACTTTATATAACCTTTTAGACAGTCACACTCTTCTTTCTTTGAGCAGGTCCCCCGAAAGGCTGGGACAGGAGCTGGGCGAAAATAAGGTCGTTATTATAGATGAGATACAAAAACTGCCGTCACTTCTAAACGAGGTCCATAGATTAATAGAAGAGAAAGGCGTTAATTTCCTGCTGACAGGTTCCAGCGCCAGAAAATTAAGAAGAGGCGGGGCGAACCTTTTGGGCGGAAGGGCAAGGTCAAGGCATCTGCATCCTTTCATTTGGGCAGAGCTTAAAGAGAGGTTCAACCTCAAAAAGGCCCTCGATACGGGCACCATACCGTCCATTTATTTTTCAAATAGCCCGCACGAGGACCTTGAAAGTTACACGGGTGATTATTTAAAAGAGGAAATAGCGTCCGAAGGGCTTGTGAGGAATATCCCCTCGTTCAGCCGATTCTTGGAAGTGGCAGCTTTAAGCAACGGTAAAATGATAAACTTCACAGAGATAGGTAGCGATGCGCAAGTGGCAAGAACGACCGTTCAGGAGTATTACCAAATATTGAAGGACACATTAATAGCCGATGAAGTGAAGGTGTGGAAGAAGAACAGGACCAGAAAGACCTTTTCAACCGCTAAATTCTATTTTTTTGATATCGGCGTGGCAAGGTACCTGCAACATCGCAAGGGGCTTCAATCGGGTTCTCCTGAATATGGGGATGCATTCGAATCTTACATGTTCCATGAGCTGAAGAGCTTTGTGGATTACAATAAGCTGGGCGATATCAGTTACTGGCGCACCATTTCAGGATTTGAGGTCGATTTCGTGCTTGACGATATCGCCGCCATCGAAGTCAAGGCAAAGAGCGTCATCTCCAAGAGAGATCTCAAAGGGCTCATGGCTTTAAAAGAGGAGAGCTCTCTAAAACATTTCATCCTTGTTTCGTTTGAAGAAAGGCCTAGGCAAGTTGACGGCGTAACTATTCTGCCATGGAACATATTTTTAGAAAAATTATGGGGTCGCGAATTTTGCTAACCCTGGCAAACCGATGAAGATCTGTTTAATACCGCAGGTGTCCATAAACGCGGCATATCCAAGATACAGCCTGCCATATGTTCCGCTTGGCCTCCTCTCCATCGCCGGGATGTTTTCGCCGCAGGAGCATAAAATAGAGGTCATAGACCTCACCCTTCTTGTAAGGAACGGTTCTATCAAATACGGGCGTGACTTCGAAAAGACCGCCGCCAGGCTCATCCATTCAAAAAAATGCGACCTCGTCGGTTTCTCTACATTTTCGGCATGTTTTCACCACACCCTTAAGATCGCAACAGAGCTTAAAAAAATCTCACCCGAAACCACAATCGTCTTCGGCGGTCCGCAGGCCACGTTCTGTGCGAACGATATACTAAAAAATTTCCCGGTGGATATAATCGTAAGGGGCGAAGGGGAGACGACATTCAAGGAACTGACCGGCGCCCTGGAAACCGGCTCTTCCCTCGCAAATATCCAGGGAATATCCTACCGTAATGGCAAAAATATAATAGTGAACCCCGGCCGCCCTCTCATCGAAGACATCAACACCCTCCCCCTTCCGGCTTACCACCTCTACCCCGTCTACCCAAACACAAAGGTACCGATAGAAATGACCCGCGGCTGCCCTTTCCACTGCACATATTGTGCCACCGCAAGATATTGGGGGAAAAGGACAAGGAGAAAGAGCGTCGAAAGGGCCTTTCTTGAAATGAGGTTCTTAAGTAATATTTTCAACACCTCTACCATAGTCTTTGTAGACGACACATTTATAACGAACCGCGCGCAGGTGATCGAACTCTGCCATAAGCTCATAAAGGAAAAGAACGAGATCAAATGGCGCTGCAGCACCAGAATAAACACGGTGAACAAAGAACTGCTCAAACTAATGTCAAAGGCCGGATGCACCGGCATATTTTACGGGATAGAATCGGGCTCCCCAAAGATACAAAGGAGCATAAAGAAGGATATAGACCTTAAATGCGTGACCAGAACGCTAAAGGCCACCGCGGCAGAAAAAATAGGTCTAACCGCCTCGTTCATCATTGGTTTCCCCGAAGAGACCATCGAAGAGATCAAAATGACCCTGCGACTTCAGGATGAGATAAAAAAAGCGTTCTCAGATAAGCAAAGCATCCGGTTCCACATACTTTCCTGCGACGTCAACACCGAACTTTCGGAAACATACAAGAAGGACCTTCTCTACGACGGCTTTCATTCAGATCAGGCGGGCGGCATATACCTCTCGTTCGACAAAAGAATGCTTCTTAGATACAAAGAGATGTTCCTTGGCTGTTATTATATAAGGGCCAAACATGTAAAAAGGGAAATGCTGAAATACCTCTATCATTTCCTCTTTGACGGGTTCATGATGGCCTACTGGTCCTCTCTTTATGTATCGCTCGCAAAGAATGACCCTCTCCATCTCTTCATGAAATGGCACAAAGCGCCAACGCCCGTCAAAAGCCGCCCAGAAAGTGAAAACCTTGTCAAACAGATATATTCCTTCTTCGCCTCGTTCTTTAACGGACCCGACATCCCCCTGCCTGTTCGGGAGCTCTACAGACATGAAACAGAAATTTCTCCCATAAAAAAGACGGGCGGATTCGATACTTACACCGTCACATATCAATACGACCCGGAAATCACGATCGAGGCCATAAGAAAAGGCGCAAAGGACCTGCAAAGGCTGCCCAAAAGTCCCGTCATGTACAGATATTCGGTTATTCCCGCGGAAGGAGAGCTGCCTTCAACAGGTTATGTCAGGGTTCGAACTTCCTGAGCTTTTTAAGCTCCCTCCTCACCTCATCCGAGGAAGACGATATATCACCGGCCTTTAACGTGCGAAGGTAAACGTTGTAGGTAGCACATATCTCTTCCTTTGAAAGGATCGGTGACGTCATCTTGAGCACGCGCCTTATCCTTTTGGGGTCAAGATAGAAATCTCTAAAACCCTTTCTGACCATCGCCTCGAACTCCTGCGGCTTCACACCGGCGCCCACGGTAGAGGTATATTCCGTATACATGTCGGTCGTCCCCGTAGCGGACCTTCTGCCGGCCTCTACCATGTCGTAGAGCCGCGTCCCCTCCTGGGGGATCACCTTGAACATCTGCATGGAATGGTGCCTTAGCCTCAGGTTGTAATCAACGGTCATCTGCATCTCTTCCCTTGTCTCGGTCGGGAACCCAAGCATGTTATAGGTGTTGGTCAGTATCCCTGCATCGGCCGTGAAGTTTATCGCCTCGGCCGCCTTTTTAAGGTCCAGGTTCTTTGAGATAAGTTTTTGTATCCTTGGAGAGCCGCTCTCTACCGCGTAAAAAACGTAACAGGCACCCGCCTTTATCATGGCGTCTAAAAGCTCTTTTTTCATTATGTCCGCCCGGAGGCCGCCCATGTAATAGAACCTTAAATCCGCCTTGAGCGCCTTTATTCTTTTGGAAAGCTCGATCCCGCGCCTCACGTCCAGATTGAAAATGTCGTCCCACACATGAAACTCCCTGATGCCGTATCGCTTATAATAATATGAAAGTTCGTCGAACGTGCGTTTGACCGACATGAACCTCGTCCTCTTGCCAAAGATGTTGTGGCAATAGGCGCATTTGTAAGGGCACCCTCTTGAATTGAACGTAAGCATCCATGGAACGCCAAAGTAGCGAAAGACCGGCGGCGACTGGCCGGAGTAACCCATAACATCTATGAGATCGACGGCCGGAAAAGGGAGCGAATCGATATTCTCTATTAACTTCATCTGCGGGTTTACAATGACGCCCTTCCCGCTCCTGCAGGCGGTGCCGTCTATCCCTTTAAATCCCTTTTTCTTAAGCGCCCTCTTTATTATCTCCTCGAAAGAAAGTTCGCCCTCTCCAAAAGCCACAATGTCAATATTCTTGTCTCCCGCCGCGCGTTTTGTGGACGCCGAGGCGTAAGGACCGCCCAAGGCAACTACGCACTTCTTGTCCTTTTTCTTGATGAGCCCGGCCACCTTGTGGATCTCGTCGGCATAGAAGGAGAAACCGCTTAAACCCACGACATCTGGCGATATCCCGTCAAGACGCTCCAGAAGCTCTTCGGAAGTTATCCTCTGCTGAAGCATGTCGATGACAGAAATCTCGACCTTTTTCCCGAACTTCTCCCTTGCGTAGGCGGCGAGCGCCAGAATCCCCAGCGGATAAGGCGAATAGATGGGCTTTCGGCTCCTCTTGATCGTTTCTATAAATCCCTTCGCCTCGGGCGCGGGACCGTCCGCAAAATTTCCGATGGTATTATAAAGGACGTGATAGAGCTTCTCAAAGTCGGCCACCTGAACAAGTGCGATCTTTAGAGGCATGTTATTATCATTACTATAATTTTAGTTTGTTGTCCATCTTAGTTAGTGGTAGAATCGAGGCCCGTTCATCCTGAGCGTGTCGAAGGATGATAACATTTATGGACCTTCTCAAGAAAAAAACCAAAGGCCTCTGTAGCGAATGTTACAGGATAGTGAGCGCGCAGGTAGTTGCAAAGAACGGGAAGGCCGTCATCCTAAAAAAGTGCCCTAAGCACGGAATAACCGAAGGGATCCTTGAAAAGGACCTTAACTTCTTTAAGAGGGTCATTAAGGGAAGATATAAAAAAGAGCCATATCCACCCTCGCAAAGAATGCTGATGATAAATATCGCTCACGAATGCAACCTGAACTGCCGCCTCTGCTACCTTACGGAAAGGGACAAGAGGCTCAACTTTAAGTTGAACGATGTCAAGGAGCTCATAAGGACCTATCCGGGACACACCATAATATTCTCCGGAGGCGAACCCACTCTACACGAAAAGCTTCCCGAGATGATAAGTTACGCCGCCTTGAGAAACAAGATGACCGCTGTCGTGACCAACGGGGTACGACTCTCTAACCATTCTTATGTCAGGTCCCTTAAGAACGCCGGTCTTTCCTACCTTAATTTTTCCATGAACGGGTTCACCGACAGGGTCTTTAAGAAGATAGAGAACGCAAGGCTTCTCAAAATAAAACTAAAAGCACTTGCCAACGTCAAAGAATACGGCATCAGAACACAGCTCTCTTTCACCATGGCCAAGGGGATAAACGAGGACCAGTTCGGAAGGATCATGAACTATGCCCTGAACAATAACGACTTTATCTTTCAGGTCAGGGCACGCGTTGCAACCGGCATAGGAAGGAATATCGGCGAAAAGAACATATTCCTCTCCGATTTCATCAAGCGGCTGGCGGCAGAGGCCAGGATACCTTACGAGATCATACTTGATCACTGGCTCTCAAAGAACGCCTTTCCCAACGCCTACTATTTCAATATTGAATATTTTGGGTTCCTTATGGACCCCGTCATATCGCAAAAGCTTGGACTAAAGAGCGAGCCTTGCATGATGGAGAGATACCTCTCCAAATATGTCGGAAAGCCCAACGCCTCAAGGCTTGTCTCGTTCGACCCGCGGGACCCAAGACGGCCTGTCTTTGCGCTCGTCCTCTTTTCATGGCCGGACAGTCACAACATTGACTACGAAGAGATAAGAGGGCTCAATCTCGATACGGTAACAAGGGACAAAAAGATAGTCCCCTACTGGGACGGTATCATAAGGAACGAACGTTACAATTTTCTATGAATCGGGTCTTTTTGGTGCTACAAAAGGAGCCAATATGGCAGGCAGAAAGATAAACATAATAGACGTAACGGTAAGGGACGGCTCCTACGCCGTGGCGTTCAAGTTCACGGCAGGGAACGTCAAGGACATTGTAAAAAAGCTGCAAAAGATAGGCGTTGAATGGGTCGAAATAGGCCACGGCGTCGGCTTCGGCGCCGGCAAGGCGGGAATGCCCTGCGAGACCTCGGACGAAGAACAGATCAAGGCGGCAAGGGCGGCCCTCAAAGGGGCCAAGAAACCTCTGAAGCTCGGCGTGATAGGAAGTCCTCCCATATTCAGGTTAGAGGACCTGAAGCTGGTGGCAAAGCAGCTCGATTTTGTAAGGCTCGCCTGCAACGTGGTATTTCCCGAAACGCTCAAATACCTGATCCCCGCATGCAAAAAAATGGGGCTCAAGGTCTTTGCGCAGATAATGCGCTCGACAAGTATCGCTCCAAAAAGCGTCTCCGTTGCCGCAAAAAAGCTCGCGGAGTACGGCGCCGACGTTATATATGTGGTCGACACCGCGGGCTGTCTGGTGCCTTCCCTCGTTCCGGAATATATCGGCTACGCCAAAGAGGCGTCTAAAAGACCGGTCGGTTTTCACGCGCACAACAACTTAGGACTTGCTGTAGCTAACACCCTGGCCGCCATCGAATCCGGGGCCGACTTTGTGGACGCAAGCCTTCACGGTGTGGGGCGCGGAAGCGGCAACGTCCCTCTGGAGATCCTTGCCCTCCTCCTTAAAAAAGCTGGTTACAAATGTCCTTTCAACGAAAGGGTCCTTCTTGACGCCGCCGACGAAATATATCTAAAGCTCCTTCAATATTTCCCCGACGCACCCGCAAGCGAGGCGTACCTTGCCTACAAAGAAAGGGATTTCTTTCCGTTCACGCTGCTTGAGATAATAGCGAAGGAGATAAAGGTCCCCATGTACGACATAATCGACCAGCTGGCAAAGTTTCCCGCCGGCAGGGACATCACGCTGGACCAGGTGGGGGATATTCTCGCAAAACTGGGACACGACGAGAACGACGTGTTCAAGAGGATAGGTCTTCTTCCGCCAATTTAACGGGTATGTCTTCCGGCCCTATAAGACCTCTAAACATCGACATCTTCTTTGGGTCCATCACTACCCGCTTGAATATCTCCTTGAAACGCTCCACATATTCAAGGAATTTTTCGTAAGGCATGTGCTCATTGACATAGACGTACCTGTCGGGATCGAAAAAATTGAGAAGTGAATAATCCTTCAGAAGCTCCCAGTTCATTTCGTTGTAGACCAGTTTCTTTTTGACCGCCTTTTTCCAGAACGGGGTCCCGGGCCGGACAATGTAAGGATTTATCTCGATCTCGAACATCTTCTTTTCGTTCTTTTCTATGAACTTGAGCGTCTTTATAAGGTCCTTCTCTGTTTCGGTGGGCGACCCGATAATGAAGAGACATCCCGTGTAAAATCCTTCAGTATGAAGCATATCAACTACGCGCTGGTTGTGCGCAGGAGCTGAACAGGTCCCTTTGAGCGCCTTTGCCACCTTAGATGACCCCGATTCTATCCCTAGCGAAACGAACCTTACGTTCCCTTTAAGAAGAAGCGCCGCAGTCTCCTTATCGATAAGATCGGCCCTTGAAAAACAACTGAAGGTGATCCTTTTGTTCAACCCTTCCGAATCTATCATCTCCACTATCTTTTTTACGCGTTTCTTATCCAGGATAAAAATATCGTCGAAGAACTTAATATGTCTGGATCCGTAGAGCTCCCGGATGAGCCTTATCTCCTGAAGCACCCTTTCGGGCGAATGAAGCCTTACCGAACCCCATTGAACGGGGCTCGAGCAGAACGAACATTTGTATGGGCATCCCCGCGAGGTCATTACATAAGGAAGTCCCGGCCGCTCCACCCATCTCTTCCAGTCGGGCAACGGGAGCGAATCGAGGCATTTGATCATCCTGCGCGAAGGGGTAAATGCGAGAGAATCGCCGCTCCAGCGGACAAGGCCGTCCACTTTGCTCAAATCAGGATACCGGCTTAATATCTCCGAAAAGGTCTCTTCTCCCTCGCCTATTATCCCTGCGCTGAAGACCCTGTCCAAAGACTCCGGCAGGGCGCTTATGTGCGTGCCTCCTATAACGATAGGAACGTTGAGCTCCATCTTTATCTCTTTCGCCATATTTATGGCGCGCCCGTAGTTCTCGGTCACCGATGAGATGCCCACGATATCGGGCCTTAGCCTGAATATAGATCCCAGACTATCCACTATATGGACATCCACCTTGGTCTTGACACTTGCGGCGATGTTCAAAAGGCCAAGGTTCACGGCTATCCGGCTGTAGGGGTTCTCCGGGTCAAGCGCTGTGATGAGTGCGGCCTTTTTTATGGTCATAGAATGTTCTTAAGCGGCCTTTTTGCGATATATCTCTTCAGGTTCTCTTCAAAGATAGCGAACATGAGAGGCCAGGCATTATACAATAAAGGCGAGGCGTGTGGAAATGTTTTAACGCCTTTGATCTTTGTGACATCTTGTGGCCACAGGCTGTCTAAAAGCGCGAATTTCATTTTTTTGCCTCTGACCGCATTAATAAGCGCCCGTTTATTTATGACCGCGGGCCTGGAAGAGCTCATTATAATGACACCCTTCTTCATAAGACCGAAATCCTTCGCCCCGATCATCCCATCGGTCTTTTTGGTAAGGGGAACGGCGACAAATACAACATCCGACCCCTTAAGGACCTCCCTGTGATCGTCCACACGCCCCGCCATGAACACCTTCATCCCGCGCTTTTTCGCCTCCCTTGCCAGTTCCTGCCCTATCCCGCCGAAACCTATTATCCCGGCCCTCTTCCCTTTCACCACTTTAAGGTGCGAGAAGAACTCTGCTGCTATATATTTCCCCCAGACGCCGCGGGAATTGGTAACGACCGCCCTTTTGAAGAGCTCCTTTGGAAGGATATCTTCATATTGCACCCCTGCGGTATGGAACCATTTGAGCCTTGTCGCCTTAGCAACCGAATGGGCGCCCATGGTCCAGCCGAATATTATATCGGCGTCTTTAATATTTTTGAGGTCCTTCAAAAAAACGATGGAGGGAAATCTTTTTTTGAGCCCTGCGACGAGAGACCCGGGAACCGGCCACTCCGGCTTTGATATCTCAAGCGTTATTAATACCTTAGGTGGCAACATCTACGGCCTTTCTTACCCCTTGAAAGGGCCGTTTTCAAGAGAATTAGGGGGATGAAAAAAATATTTCTAATTTTAGCAACTTTAGGGTATAGTGCCACCGATAATAATAACGGAGGATAAGATACTTTATGGTAGTAGCCATAGCCAGCCTAACATTCTCTGCTTGGCAATATACCGACACAAAGGAGAGGACCGAAAAACAGCAGGCTAAGCAGGAGCTCTCGCTTAACAATCAAAAAGAGCGCGAGAGAATGGCGGCCAACTCGCAGATAAGACAGTCGGCGCTCATGGCCGGCAGGAGCCAGCTTGCGCTGATAAAGGCAAAAAGAAGGATGATGATAACGACCCAGAATTCCTATGCCATAGGAAATCCGGTACAATCGCAGTCCAGCTCGGGGAGCTCTCCACTTGGCTCGGGCAGCGGCAGCAACAGCGGCAGCGGAACCGGCGGAAAGGCCTAAAAACCTGTAATTAAACCCACAGGATTTCTTTCGTAACCCATCCAAAACAGTAATCGCTTGACTATAAGAATGTCGCATTATAGTTTTGGCGCGGCTTATGGGCTTTAATTGCGGCATAGTCGGACTACCGAACGTTGGAAAATCCACGATATTCAATTCCCTGACCGCGGCGCATGTCCTTGCCGAAAATTATCCATTCTGCACGAAGGACCATAATGAAGGAATGGTCCAGGTTCCTGACAAACGTCTGAATGATATAGCCGACAAATTCAAACCGGAGCGAACGGTGCCAACGACCGTTGAATTCGTCGATATCGCGGGACTTGTCAAGAACGCCCACTCAGGCGAAGGTCTTGGAAATAAGTTCTTAGGCTTCATTCGAGAGGTATATTCGTATGACGAGCTGACGAAAATGGGCGACGAACACGCGATCCACGCCGCCGGCAGGATCCGCAGCGAAGGACGCGACTACGTGATCAAAGACGGCGATATAATCCACTTCAAGTTCAACGTTTAATCTATTCTTTTCACAACCTCGCTCAGCGGTCTTCTTCTGGGAGGCCGGGGATCGTCGGCGGCATATCCTATCGGAAGCATCGCTAGAGGACGAATGCCTTCTTCCAATTTAAGGATATTGGAGACGCGACCTTCGTCGAAGGCCCCTATCCAGCAGGCGGCAAGGCCAAGGTCCGTGACCGCCAAGAGGATGTTCTCTATCGCGGCGGCGGTGTCCTGAATTGCGAAGGTCTCGCTACCGCGGCTTCCGTATGAATGGGCAATCTGCGCAAGATCGGCGCATACAACAATAAGGACCGGCGCATCATTTAAGAACGGCTGGTGCCCTGCCCTAATAGCTAGCTGGTCCTTAACTTCAGGATTTCTCACAACAAAGAAACGCCAGCACTGCATGTTGCCGGCAGATGGCGCCCAGATGGCGGCCTCTAAGATCTTATCCGTCTGCTCCTCTGAAACGGGTCTCTTTGGATCGAACTTTCTTACCGATCTTCTCTTCTTCACCAGTGCCCAAAAATCCATGTTATATCTCCCTCTCGTCATCCTGGGCGCAGCGAAGAATCTTTCGCAGCCAAACGAACGAGTCCCTTCGGGCTTCGGCATCAGAATGACATTACTATTGTCACTTTTTTACTAATACTATATAAGTGGGTGTGTCAATATGATTAAGCCAGGGACATTGCAAAAAGACGACCTTATAGCCGTCGCGGCTCCTGCAAGCCCGTTCGCCAGAGCCGAGTTCGTATTCGCGGTAAAAAAACTCCGCGCGCTCGGTTTTAAGGTGACTTTCCGTAAAGACATCTTCGCCAAGGACCGCTACCTTGCAGGAACGGACGAACGCCGCGCAGATGAGATCAATAGTTTCTTTGCCGAATCTGCCGTCAAAGCAATATGTTTTGCCAGAGGCGGCTACGGTACTCAGAGAATATTGCCGCTCCTTGACATCGAGACCATCAAGGCAAATCCAAAGATAGTCTTCGGCTACAGTGACATAACCGCCCTTCACATCTATTTATATCATCATGGGATCGGCGGCTCGTTTTACGGCCCAACCATTGCAAGACATCTGAAACATGCGCCGCAAAAGACCATTGATATACTTTTTGGGCTTCTTAGTTCTGCCTCCCCTGCCGGCAGACTCCCCGTGAACGGCGCCAAGGCGTTCAAAAAGGGGACGGCGGAAGGCACACTTATCGGCGGTTGCTTAAGCCTTGTCACTACATCTATTGGAACGCCCTACGAGCTCCCCACCGACGATGCGATATTATTTTTGGAAGACGTGGGAGAACCGGTTTATGTTTATGACCGGATGCTCACACATCTAAAGGCGGCGGGACTATTGCGTAATGTAAAGGGAATAGTGTTCGGGACGCTGGGTCTAAAGCTCAATAAGAACGAAAAGACCGCGTGGCTAAAAAAGACGCTAGACACCACGCTCGGCGATTTTCCAGGACCTATAGTCACGAATTTTCCCACAGGACATCTTGATCTTAAGAGTTTATTCGTAACGCTTCCGCTGGGTGTAAAAGCGCGGCTAAGGACAGAGCCTCTGGAGCTCGAAATTGTGGAATCTGCATTGTCATTCTGAGCGAGCCTGGGGTGACCGAAGAATCCCGATAACACACTGGATAAACGGGATCCTTCCCCCTCGACAGGTTCGGGGTCAGGATGACAGGAAATACCATGACTCGACAAGTTCAAAATGCGATGAATGAGGCGGTGGACAGCGGGGTCTTTCCGTCCGCGCAGCTGCTTGTCGTAAAGAATGGAAGAACTCTTCTTCACGAGGCCTACGGCAACGCAACACTTGAGGCCATCTTCGATATCGCTTCTCTCACGAAACCGATCTCTACAACCACGCTCCTCATGCAAATGGTTACGGACGACAAGATAAGACTCGATGAAGGGGTGCAGGCCTTTCTACCGCAATGCCAGTGCGATACAAAGAGGCCGATAACTATAAAAGAGCTTCTGTCCCACTCGTCAGGCCTTCCCGCATGGGAACCATATTACCAGACGGTGCCTGCAGATAACATAGGAACACCATCGGGTAAGCTTCAAATAATAGATGAATGTTGCAGAGAACCGCTTGAGTACGTCCCGGGAACGGGGAGTATATATTCAGACATCGGCTTTATCCTGCTCGGCGAAATGATAGAGAAATTGTGCAAGAAGACGCTCGACAAACTATTCCTTGAAAAAATAGCCAAACCTCTCGGCCTTGCAAACACGTTCTTCGTCCCTTTGAAACCGATAACCGATAACCGATCACAGATAACAGAGTTTGCCCCCACCGAAGACTGCCCATGGCGCCACAAGGTGATGAAAGGCGAGGTTCACGACCAGAATTGTTACGCCATGGGAGGCGTTGCAGGACATGCCGGACTCTTTTCTACAACGACCGATATAGGCAAATTCATCCCGGCACTTGTTAAAAGTTACAAAGAGACATGCGCTTTTTCCGAAAAGTGCGTCTCCCAGGAAGTCGTACAGAGATTTCTGCCGTTCCACCAGACGCTTTTCGATTCAACGTGGCTACTTGGATGGGACACCCCCTCCCAGCACACGAATTCGCAGGCCGGTTCCCACTTCTCCAAAAGGTCGATAGGACACTTGGGTTACACCGGCTGTTCCATGTGGATAGATCTGGAAAAGGATTTCTGGGTAGTTCTGCTTTCAAACCGCATTCACCCAACCACCACCAACGAAAAGATCAAGTCGTTCAGGCCCTACCTTCACAACTTGATCTTTGAATCGCTTATTGTTTAAATGTAGCTTGCGGCTCTTTTGGTGTAACCCATTGCAAGGGTTGGTATCATTGTTACTTCTTCGGTTGTTAACTGGCGCTTAATCTTGGCGGGAAATCCTATCACAAGCGAGCGCGGTGGAATCTCCTGATCCTCGGTAACAAGCGCACCCGCACCGATTATGCAATCGTCCCCAACTTTTGCGCCGTTCATAACTATTGACCCCATTCCAATTAGACATCTGCTCCCAATGTGAGCCCCATGGATTATCACGCGGTGACCTACTACGCAGTCATCGCCTATCTGCACATCGTGCCTTTCGTCCACATGAAGCACGGAGAGGTCTTGGATGTTCGTTCTGCCCCCTATCTTTATAGAGTTGTCATCGCCCCTTATCACGGCGCCGAACCAGACCGAGCTCCTTTCTCCCATCTCCACTTTTCCTATTACGCTCGCGTTCCCGGCTATAAAGACCTCTTTTTCCATTTTTGGCTCGTTTCCTGCGTGTTTTATTAACATTGTTGCCTCCACAAGTTGATTTAGACAGAAAGTTATTGTAAATATTGATTTATTTTGGCAATTTAGCTATTAACAGAAAGGTTTTTTCGTGACAACTAAAAAGATACACATGATAGGCATTTGCGGAACCGGTATGGGTTCGCTTGCCGTGCTTCTAAAGAAGGCAAAGTTTGAAGTGACCGGCTCGGATCAGGATATCTATCCTCCCATGTCGGTTGAGCTGGAGAAGAACGAAATTCCGGTTTTCAAAGGATACAGCGCCGAGAACATTAAAAAGGCCGCCCCCGACATGGTCGTCATCGGCAACGTTATTTCAAAAGGGAATCCCGAGGCCGATGAGGTGATAAATGAAGGCATCAGATATCTCTCGATGCCCGAGGCCCTTACCCTATTCTTCATAATGGAGAGACGCTCCATAGTGGTTGCCGGCACGCACGGGAAAACCACGACCTCCACTCTTTGTGCATGGCTCCTTGAAGCGCTCGGGTACAGCCCCGGCTTCATGATAGGAGGGGTCGGGAACAATCTTAAGACCAGCGCGAAGATAGGCAAGCCTCCATATTTCGTGGTCGAAGGAGATGAATACGACACCGCTTTCTTTGACAAGGGACCCAAGTTCTTACATTACCGTGCAAGCAACGTTATCTTAGGGCCGGTCGAGTTTGACCATGCGGATATCTACAGGGACCTTTCTCATGTAATGAGCTCTTTTGAAAAATTGGTCGAAAGAATACCCGGCGACGGACTTCTTGTAGCGTGCGCGGACAGCGAAAACACAGTAAAACTTTCAAAAAAGGCCAAATGCAAGGTGGTGATGTACGGAGCAAAGAAGAATGACGGGTACTATCCAACAGATGTAAAGGTGTCGCCTGAAGGGACCGAATTCATATTATGGAAAGGCGTGCCCCGGGCGGAGTCGAGGGGTGGTTCAAAAGCATGTCAAAGGTCGTTCAAAAGTAGTCAGTACGGCGACCACAATTTGCAGAACACGGTAGGAGTTCTTGCACTCCTCATGGAGCTTGGCGATGATCCGGTAAAATTAGGAGATATCCTCCCACTGTTCGAAGGAATAAAGCGCCGTCAGGAGATAAAAGGCGTTGCCGGAGGAGTTACGGTCATCGACGACTTCGCGCACCATCCAACCGCCATTCGTGAGACCATTCACGCAATGAAACTCCGATATCCGTCATCAAGGCTTATATCTATTTTTGAACCCCGCTCCAACACCAGCAAACGAAACACCTTTCAGAAAGAATTTCCTGCGGCATTTAAAGAATCGGACATGTCTGTGATCGCCGGGCTCTTTAAACCCGAAAAAGTACCCGAAAAAGAGCGCCTTGATGTTAACGGGATCATCTCCGAGATCAACGCCAAGGGCGGAACCGCTTACACCTTTGAAAATACCGATAAGATAATTGAATTTGTGGCCAAGACCGCCCGGAACGGCGACGTTGTGCTTTTGATGTCCAACGGCGGCTTCGATAATATACACGAAAAGATCCTGAAAAGGCTTAAATGAAGAAAAGACACGCCAGTTTTCTAGCCCTGCTTGTGGCACTTACGTTCGTTTTTGCCATTCTTTCCGCTATCTACTACACTATAAACTCGCCCGCCGTTCAAAACGCTCTCCTTGGCGTCATCAACAAGAGTCATTTTCAGATAAAGGTGTCGAACCTTAAGTTCGACGTCCTTAGAAACCGCGTAGTTCTGGGAGCATTCTCCTACGAGAACGAAAAGAGCAAGATAAGGGTCTCCACAGACAGGATAGAACTTAGGTACAGCCCCATTAATTTTCTACGCGGAAAGCTCATTATCAATAAGCTTTCGGTCGACGGGCTTGATGCGTTCTTCCCGGAGATATCAGGTAAAAAAGAGAAGGCAGGCGACATAAGCATCGAAAAACTCTTTATCCTCCGGAACCTGATAATTGAGAACGGAGAGATAACGGGCACACGTCTTAACTTTGCCGACAGGAACATCCTTCTTTCCGACTCTCTTAATTTCGAGTTCAGGCCAAGGCTGACAGGCGATGTCGGTATAGCGGTGAATCTCCAGGGCATCGAATTTAAAAAAGATGACGGGAGCTACTCGGCAGGGAACGTTTCTATTGTCGGAAAGACATCTCTGGGCGACTGGACCAACGCGCCTCCTTATGTCAATTCTATACGCGGCCGGCTTAATATCGCCGACCTTGTTCTCACCAACGCCACAATAAACAACCTCTCTGCCAACCTTGAAGTTAAAGATAAGAATTTTAAGCTCTCGGACTTTCAGATAAAGAGCGGCGGCAAAACGCTCAAGGGCGCTTTTGAGTTTAACCTCGCAACCGAAAAATATAAGGCCGAGCTTAAGATACCCGAGCCCATGCCGTTCCCAAGACTTGGAACCTATAATCCCTTAATTGATACCTCGGGGCATATTCAAGGAGAGGTGACCGCCAATGGGGTCGGCCTCGACATAGCAAAGACAACCGGCTCGGCAAAGATAGATCTTACGCACATCAAAGAACCATTAGACCCCGTCAATATCAGGTCTGAAATAACGTGGAAGAACGGTGTTGCAAATCTTGAAAACACGCTCGTAAAGATAAAGGAAGGAGAGATCGCGGTTAAGGGGGGCGTGAACATCCCCGGTAAGAAGATCGATATAACCTGCGAAGCGAAGGAAGCCCCCCTGGCAGCCGTGTTCGGCAGGTTCGGCGATGAGAAATTTCATCCTATATTTGGCACAGCCAACGCCAACGCCACCATAAACGGCTGGGCAAAGAACTTTAAGGTGGTCGGCGATGCCTATACAACAGGTGTAAGCGGATACTACAAGATAGAGACAGATCGCGCGCACGCAAAGATAGAGGCCTCTTACCACGAGCTGACGCTCATAGGAGAGCTCGAGCAGAGCGGCAAAAGGACCGGCGATATCACGCTCAAAATAAAATATGGGGCCAAGGTAGGGAACGAACCGCGTCCCAAGAACCTTCACATTGACGCCAAGGCGTATGATAATGACCTCTCAAAAAGCTTCAGGGAATATGGCATTCATGGCATGGGAAGCGGACATCTTGTGCTGGACGGACCCCAGAGGACATATAAGGGCAAACTTGATATAGAGGCGAGCGACGGCTCGGTGGCGGGTGTCAGTTTTCAAAAACTTACGGCCGCCTCCAACATGGGATTTAAAAAGATAAAGATAACGGATGCCGAGATACTCATACCGAACATGGAACCGGTGCTATTCTCATCGCCTGTAAACATGGATTTTGAGACCGGCGGATTTCGGGCCTACGGAAAGCCTCTCCCTGACCTCTCTTTCGATATAAACTACAAGAGCCGCAACCTAAGCTGGCAGATAAAGAACATCAACTATGGCGCGGCGAAAATAGCCGGCACTTACGTTCCAAAGGGGAATAGCGATATCACTCTTTCGGGATCGATAGATGCCCAGAAGCTCTCTGTGTTCAGGGAGTACCTGCGCGAAGCCGAAGGGCCGATAGAAGGCTCTCTTAAAATATCAGGGCCAACTTCAAATCCTTCTATTAACGGAAGGCTCACCTTCGGCGACACCTACATCTATTCGCGAATTCTTCAAAGGCGCCTTGAACACGTAAAGGGGAGCGTGAAGTTCGAAGGCCATACACTGCGAACCGACGACCTTAAAGGGCTCGTTGACGACGGAGAATTCGCCGTTAGTGGCTACGTTTCGCACGAGAACCTCGCCCCATCAAAGTTCGACGTCTCATGTGATTGTGAGAGCCTAAGATATGTAAATCCCGAACGGACCTTAAAAGTAGAATTCGCCTCCGACGCCAAGTGGGCCGGCACGAAGAGCAGTTCCATCATTTCAGGCGATGTGAACATAATCGATACGCGGTACACTAAGAATTTCGTGATATTAGAGGGATTGAAAAAATCATCGATACCGGAGAAGAAAAAAGGGACACCTCTGGGTAAAACGGTCCGCCTAGACCTTAAGATAAAGAACTCTGGCGACGTGAGGATAAAGAACAACATCGGCGACATATGGCTAAAGGTGGATATCGATGCAAAGGGGACGGTTGAAAAACCGATAATAACCGGGATAATTGAGACCCCCGAAGGGAAGGTCCATTATCTAGGCAAGGACTTCACGATCACAAAGGGTTTTGTTGAGTTCCGCGACCCCTATACAAACCCATATATCGAGATAACCGCCGAACATGAAGTTCCAAGCATTCCCGACCTTGTCATAACTATCACGATCCACGGAAGGGTCGATAATCTGGCGCTCGACCTCTCGGCAACGAAGGCGATGGACCAGAGAGACATTGTATCACTTCTCCTGTTCGGTGTGACAGAACAGGAGATACGCGATTCACAGACGTCTTCCGGATTTGGACAATCGATGGCCGCAAGCCAGATCTCACACATGCTGGAAAGCCCCGTGACAAAGTTCACAAAACTCGATACGTTCAGGCTGGAAGCTGGCGACACGCCCGGTAAACAGGGCTCCTCGTCATCCGGCAATCTTCAGATATCCAAGCTCTATCTTGGAAAACAGTTAAGCGACAGGATGCTCTTTGAGTTCTACACCAACATAAACGCTCAGGACTCGCAACAAAACGTGAGGGCGAACTATCTATTGACCGACTATCTGATGCTCAACGGCGAATCTTCCACAGGGCAGCAATACAAGTTCAGCCTTTCATTGAGGTTCAACGAAAGATGAGAATTCGCGCTATCATAGCAATGATGTTCGTAAGCGCTTCGTTGCAGGCTGCGCCCATCAAGGCCATCAATATAAACATAACCGATAGTTCGGCAGGAAAGACAACAGAGGCACAGATAAGGAACATGCTTCCTATAAATATTGGCGATGAGTTCTCTCCTCAAAAACTGGACGAATCGATCGACTACCTGCGCAAATGGGGAGTATTTGAAACGATAAACGTCGACACGATGACTGCGGCTGACGGCGGCATGGAGATAAACCTCTTCCTTAAGGAGGCTATCCTTATCGGTGATATTGACATCCAGGGGAACTATCCATTCATTGAGAAGAGGGTAAAGAAGTATCTGACGATCCGCCCCGGCGATATGTACACGAACGACCGGATCGAGGGACAGGTTCCAAAGCTCGCGGCGTTCTACGATCGTGAGGGTTTTTACAATACAAAGATAACGGCCGATGAGGGCTGGAACGAATACAGCAAGGACGTCGACGTGATCTACAAGATCAAACGCGGCTCTATTTTAAGATACAGGGAGATAAACATCAACGGCATGCGCGCATTTCCAAAAGGACGGCTTGTCTCTGTTATAAATCCATTGTTTAGATACAACGCCCGCGATTTCAATGAGGCGATAAGAAAGACCGAAGGATATTATCACAAACACGGTTATCCAAGGGCCAATATAAAGATCGCAAAACGTGCAATAGACCTCGATGCCGGAAGGATCGATGTGGACATAGAGGTAACCGAAGGCCCGAAGGTCTGCGTTAATTTCACAGGCAATAAAAAGATCTCTTCGGGAAAATTAAGAAAGGCAGTGACGATATTCGAAGAGGGGAGCTTTGACGAATTTGAGATAGATGCAAGCAAAAAATCCATCATGAATTATTATCACAGGAATGGGTTTGATGACGCAACGGCAGGATCCTCAAGAAGAACGGAAAAGGACGGCACGATAATAATAACCTTCAATATTGTTGAGGGGCCCAAAATCAAGATAGTCGGGCTTAAATTCGAAGGGAACAACAATATCTCGACCGGCAAGTTGAAACACGAGATGAAGTCGCGCGAGCTTTCTCTTACGAATAAAGGGATATACAACGAAATGGTGATGGCAGACGACCTTGAACGAATGAAGCTCTACTATGATAAAGAGGGCTACGTGAACACCGTGATAGGAAAGCCCCGGATAACAGAGGTAAAAGAAGGGGTGGATATAACCATCCCCATAGATGAGGACGGAAGGACGATAGTTAAGCATACGAACTTCTACGGCAACAACGTCCACAAGAAGAGAGTTCTTTTGAAAAGACTCAAGAATAGAAAAAACAAACCTTTCAACCCTCTTGAAATGGAGAACGATAAGAAATCGCTCCTGGAGTTCTACGCCGACACGGGTTATCCTTATGCCACGATAACACAGTCGGCCGATCTTGACGGACTTTCGGCCGTTATCAATTATGACATCAACGAAGGTCCGCTGGTAAAGATAGGCGAGGTGCTGGCGGTGGGCAACTCTCTTACAGCAACAGCATCCATCAAAAAGTCGATGTCGATACACGAAGGCGAACCCTACAGTTATAAGAAGATAGTCGACTCAAAGTTGGGACTAAGGCGCATGGGCGCCTTTAACAGCGTCAACATCGAGCCTGTCGGTCTTAGCGAAATGGCGGATATAGTCCATCTTAAGGTGAGCGTAGAAGAGCAGAAACCTTTCATAATGAACGTGGAGCTAGGATACTCGACCGATCAACTCTTCACAGGTTCGCTGATATTTACGAACCTCAACACCTTCGGCTACGCAAAGAGGAGCAACCTAGCGCTCACGGGTGGTAAAAGGCTCTCCAGAGGCGAGATGTCGTGGACAGACCCAAGATTTTTGGGAAGCGACTTTGAACTCACCACATCAACATGGCTTCAGTATCAGGATAACCTTGTCTATACCTACCTTCAGGGCGGAGGCGGGTTCGGATTCTTCAGAAGATATCACAGGACCGGCGTCCTAGCCAAATGGGAGTTGCAGAGGAACTATTTTATAAAGGGGTCTTCGACGGCGGCAGATGCCGATTCTCTCCGTAACAACACGGTATCGAACGTTTCTCTCTCCGTTAGCTGGGACACAAGGAACAACTTTGCAGAACCTACAAGAGGCATATATACGATGGCCGGTGTGGGTTTTTATAACGAGATCGAAGGTGTCGGGGCTAACTTCACCAAACTAACATGGGCGCTTGCACAATATTACGGATTCCTGAAATATTTCATTCTCTCGAACAACTTCAGGGTCGGGCGCATCGAAACGCTAGGCCACAATATCTCCGTCCCTTCTAACCAACTCTTCCTGATGGGCGGCGATAATACGATCAGGGGCTATTCGTTCGCATCATTAGGCCCTGTGAACACGGCCGGAAACCCCACCGGTGGAAGGAGTAGGTGGATATATAACACCGAGCTTTCAACAAAGATCTACGGCAACTTCAGGCTGGCGGGCTTCTATGACATGGGCGCCCTTTTCGACGAGTTCAATCAGACAGGCTGGTACAACACTCGGCGCGCGGCCGGCGGAGGCCTCCGTTATACAACCCCGGTCGGTCCAATGCGCGTCGACTACGGTGTTGCGCTTGACAGGAGAGCCGGCGAACCCTTCGGCCGCTTCCACTTCACCTTCGGCTACATATTTTAATCAAAAATGAACGCTATACTTTAGTAGGAGTCGTAGCGATCGCAGACTGTCTTGGTTTCCATGCAAAGGTAGGGAACTACCAGCGGCGCCTTTTCCGTTATCCATGAGCGCATCTTCTTGTACATCTCCTCTCTTATGGGCCTGAAATAGCGCATCTTGCCGTTGGCAGGAATAAATTCTCCGCAAAAGATCCGAGACAAAGGGAATCTCTTCTCGGCTATCGCTTTGAGCGTATGCGGAAAACGTAACGAGCCGAGACTTATCCAAGCAACGGACATCGGTTGAACGTAGCTAAATATCTCGTCGATGACCTCTTTGTAATCGTTCTCCCAGCCGGGATAATTTATCATCGGGTCAAAATGGAAACCCACTCTGTAGCCAGCGCCAACACAAGCTTTGGCGGCTTCGACCCTCTCTTTAAGCGAGGCCGAGTTCTTCTCCTCCGAATCTATTATGCCTTGGGGATTCACCGACCACGATACCACTGTCCTGCCGCCGTGTTTGATAGAAAGGAGGTTGTCTATATTGACCGTCTTCGTCTTGAACTCGAAGGTGGCGTTACTTTGAGTGGCAAAAAATCTGACGACGGTCTTTGAATAGCCGGTTATGTGATCATAGGCGAGACTGTCGGAAAGTTCGCCCGTTCCTATCCTGAAATGAATATCCTTGTGCGATTCCAAATGTTTTTTGACGTTACCCAGTATCTCCTCGATGTTGACATAGATGGCCGTCATCGGATTATTGGCAAGATAGTGCTGAAGGATGCAGTAGCTGCAGTCGCAATTGCACCCAGAAGCAAGATCTATCGTATGATATCCGCAACAGACAACCCCTTCGCTCATTCCCTGGCACGGTTTGAATGAGGCCCCCTTGTTGACGGTAAGGACCAATTGACGCTTGGATAGATTAATATCGGACGGATGTTTCAAGATATGAACGTCATCGACGATGTCAAATGGGACGTTTGGAAGTCTTTCGCAAATCATGTGGGTAGAGGGATAAAGGAGCGCCTCTTTACCTATCCAGATCTGGTCGAACTGTTTAGCTTTTGCGCTCATGATGTAAACAACACTACGCTTAGGCGCGGTACCATTCGAATATCGAGTGCCACTGTTGTTTTTCGAAGGCTACCTGCAACGAAGATATAAGCTTGCTAAGCTCTTCGGGGGCGCTGAATTGGTATTCAAGCTTGAGCTTAGGATCCTCAAAATAAGGATCGGCAACAAGGCGAGCCGTTTGAGGCAGCTGAAGGTTCTCGATGAGAGAGGTCAGCTGTTTCTGGCGTTCGGTCAGATGCGGCAACCTTACACTGCGAAGCGTCTGGCGAAGGGCCGCGACCTTTTCCGGGGCCGCAACGCTCGGATCGGCGACTATCGTTAAGAGCTGGTAACGCTGAAGTATCTCTTCGACCGAGGTGCCGTCGCGTGCGGAGATCTCTCTGATAAGCGTTAAAAGTTCGTTCAGCTTGTTGGTGCTGGGGTTAATGTGCGTAAGGACGTTCAAAAGCGACGTCTGGGTAGAAGGGGTGAACTCTGCTATCCTGTTCCCGCTCGAAAGGGCGGCGCCGTGCCGAACGATATGCGCCTTCATTGGCTCTATTAACTGGCCCAGAGAGAGATACTGGTGAAGTATCTTGTAGCTTGGTTCTTCTCTCAAAAGCGAAAGATAGTTCTTTACGACCTCTTCTTCGCTTACCGAAAAGACCTTTATGAGCTTTGTGCAGACATTGAACTTTTCAATAATATTCAACTCACGCGAAAAGTTATTATCGTGTATATTGTAAAGGAAGGCCTGCATGGGCGACAGATCGTGCGGCTCATAAATAAGCGCCGGAATGGTCTGGCGGTTGAGCTCCTGACAGGCAAGGAACCTTTTATACCCTGTGACCACCTGATATGTCCCCTCTTGGGTGTGGCGGAGGGTAATAGGGTTGATCACGCCCACGCTCTTGATCGATTCTTTGAGCTCGTCGAGCACCGGAGCAAAGGTGACGCGAAAACTGTCGTCACTGCCGTTGATCTCACTGATCTGTATATATTGTAGTATCATGGTGGATGTACAGGTAGCAAATTATCCGCCTTAGCGCAAGATTTTTTTCATTATGCGAAGGCACTTGCTAATTTTTTCACTTGACTATATGTGCGAAGCGTGTTGCCGCAAAACACCACCTCATTTATATGACGACTAACGACCAAATATTCATGACAGAAGCTATTGCCGAGGCAAAACTTGCCTTAGAAATAGACGAGGTCCCTATCGGTGCGGTTGCGGTCTTAGGCGATTCTGTGATCGGACGCGCGCATAACATTCGTGAGACGACGAGCGATCCGCTCGGTCACGCCGAGATTCTGGTTTTGGAAAAAATCGTTAAGGCGAGGCCGCTTCCGTCGTGGAGGTTTGACGAGGTGACCATCTATGTCACCTGCGAACCGTGCATCATGTGCATGGGGGCTTGCCTGCAGGCAAGGGTGAAGAGGATAGTATATGGTTGCAAGGATCCTAAGGCGGGCGCATGCGGTTCGCTTTTCGATCTTTCCTGCGATGAAAGATTGAATCATCAGATCGAGATCACAAGCGGAGTTATGGCCGACGAATGCGGCAAGCTCTTGAGCAACTTTTTTGAAAGACTAAGATGTCGGAGGTCTGAGGTCAGAAATCGGAAATAAAGGGTCTGACATCAGACCTCTGACTTCAGACTTCCGTTGTTATGAAAATTGGCAGCTTAAAACTAAAGAATAACGTAATAGCGGCACCGCTAGCTGGATACTCCGACCTCCCATGGAGGATAATCGTGGCCAAACTTGGCGCAGGACTTGTTTTCTCGGAAATGGTCGCCTCCGAGGCGGTCAGACGCGCACAGAAAAAGACACTCAAACTTGTCGTTAACGACCCGCGCGCAACACCTTTCGGGGTCCAGCTCTTCGGCTCCAAGCCCGAAAGTTTTGCGGCAGCTATTCCCATATTACAAAAGCTCCCATTCGACCTCATCGATATAAATATGGGCTGTCCCGTACGGAAGGTCGTTAAACGCGGCGAAGGTTCGGCCCTGATGAAGACACCGACGGTCGCCGAGGCCATAATAAAGGCGGTTCGCGCGGTCTATAGCGGCCCTCTGACCGTAAAATTTCGTTCCGGCTGGGACGATAATTCGAAGAACGCGGTTGAAATCGCAAAAATAGCCGAAGGCGCAGGCGCCGACGCCGTGATTGTTCACCCGCGTACAAGAGAGCAGGTCTTTAAAGGACATTCCGATTGGAAGATGACAGCCGCGGTCAAAGATGCCGTTAAAATACCTGTCATCGGCAACGGCGACATCGTCAGCCGTGAAACCGCGGAGCAGATGTTCAAAGAGACAGGCTGTGACGGCATAATGATAGGCCGAGCCGCGATAGCCAACCCATGGATATTCAGAGAGATACAAGGCGGACCGGCGCCGACCTTAGAGGAAAAGTTCGCGCTCATCAAAAGACATATCGAGCTAAGCATTCGGTTCAAGGAGGAAGAGCGCCATACAATAGCCATGATGCGCAAGTTCCTGTCTAAATATCTAAAAGGTATGCGCGGGTACAAGGAACTGCTTTCGGAGCTGAATGCCGCGACCACTATAACCAAGGCCCTAAACAGCCTTGAGCTTTTTGAGCATGCCCATAAGAACTGGAATTGAAATGCCTATTACGTTCGTGAAACAGCCGTTGACCGCCTCGATAAGCGCCATCCCCTTCCACTGGATGGCGTAGGCGCCTGCAACCCGCAGCGGTTCGCCGGTCGAAACATACCAGTCGATCATATCTTCCGAAAGTTTTGTGAACCTTACCTTGGAGACAACAAGTTTTTTGATCGTCTTGTTGCGGATGGTATCTATCACGACGGTTCCGCTATAGACCTTGTGCCATCTTCCGGAGAGGGCTCTTAAGAATTTCTTGGCCTCTTCCCTGTTCGAAGGCTTTCCGAATATCTTGTTGCCAAGCGCTATTATCGTATCGACGCCGATAACAACAGGAAAGTCATTCCCACGTAAGCGGGAATCTAGCGGGCTAGCCGGATCCCCGCATTCGCGGCGGGGATGACATGAATATTCTTCTGCTATCTTTCTGGCCTTTTCGTGTGCAACACGAACGGCGTATCGTGAAACTGGTTCGCGCAAAAGCCTCGACTCGTCGATATCCGGAAATTTGACATCGAGCTTAAGCCCGGCCTCAATCAAGATCTGGCGCCTCGCCGGTGAGCGGGACGCCAGGATTATTTTTCTGCGCTGTAAGAACACTTACTATTCTTCCAAAAGCGTTGTGAATTTGTCGTGATGGTTTTCTTCGTCGGAGAGGATCTCTTCGAAAAGAAGCCTTGTCGTAGAGTCGCCCTCGCTGTCGGCAACCTTGATGATGTCCTTATAAAGAGTTATCGCCTCTTCTTCGGCCTTGGCATCCAGCTGAAGCATCTGTTTAATACCCTTTCCTACTTCGATGGGTGACGGCTTCGTTGTAGGAATCTCGTTGAAATAAAATATCCTTTCAGCGATTCTCTCCGCATGCTTCATCTCGTCCTTGGCGATGTCCTCGAAGACGTCCGAGATGGCCGCTGCATGAAGGCCCGTGGCCATTACGTGCTGCCACATATACTGGACCGATACCTGGATCTCCCTGGCAACGGCCTGGTTCATCATCTCTATCAACTTTGTACTCGCTTTTTGCACCATACATTACCCCCTTGTTGTTTTTTCGCACATTATCCGATAGAATCTTAAGGTCAATATTTAAAAATAGCTTCTATTTATCCAGTCGCTTGCGACGTTCGCAAGGGCGTGAAAAAGCACCGGCGCCGTAATGGAACCGGTCTTTTCGCGGAGCCAGCCAAATAGAAGGGCCGGAAAGAATATCGAAAAATGCCACCATGCATAGTGAACGAATGAGTGCGAGAATGCAAATACCGCGCAGGTGATGATCCACGCCCATCCTAAGTTAGCGCCAAGAATGCGCCATTTTTTGGGAAATACCCTGTCAAGCGTCGTCTGCATATATCCCCGGAAGAAGAACTCTTCGGGAAGCGCCACAAGAAGGACCTGAAAGACCGCTATTTTCCAGATATCGGGGAATGGGGCAATGACAAAGTTCTGGTGGCCATATACCCACGTCATCCAGAAATGTGCGCATAGAAGATATGGCGGATATACTATAAGAGCTGTGACGATAAAATAAACGACACCCTTAAGGAACATCCCGAACGAGTTATCCAGAAAATCTATGGGCCTTTTTCGGAGCCAAAGGACCATGACCGGCACATAAAGGAATGATACCGCAAAGATGGTGGCATAATATTTACCTACAAAGGGGACGTTCTGGGAACTGTAGAGAAAGCGGGCGAAGACAATAAGAAGGACCGTTGTGAGTCCGACCTCAAAAATGATCTTTGATCTTGAAATGCCGCTCTGCATCTCTAGTTCTTAACCTTAAATTTTCTACACATGAGCCACATTAACATCCCGGCGCCGAAAAAGAGCGCCATGACTATCTGGCCGGTGGAAAGGATGCCGCCGAACCACATACCCCTGTCGTCATCACCGCGCATGAATTCAATGAAGAAACGGCTAATCCCTTCATACATGAGGAAGGCCGCGCCCACCTCTCCATAGAATTTTCTGTATTTCCTCACCAGAAGGAGAAAGAAGAACATAACGATCGCATTGAGCATGAAATAGTTCTGCGTCGGAAATAATGGGATATTACCGTGATTCATGGCAAATGCGGTGGAAGCGGGGTTCGAGAATATGACATAGGGCCAGTGCGTCGCAGGTTTTCCGTAACAGCAACCGTTAAGAAAACAACCGAGCCTCACAAAGAATATGATGATGGGGGCAACATTTGCCGCCAGATCGAAATATTGAGGGGCGTTCAGGCGTTTGATCTTAAAATATGCCCACCATGAAAATATGGTGGCAATAAATGCGCCGAGAGAAACAAATCCTCCCTGCCAGAAAAAGAGGACACGTATCGGCTTTTCCCAGTAGTAGTCGGGCGCCTCCATGAAAACATGAAAAAGTCTGGCGCCTATCATTGAGGCGATTATCGCTATAATGGCAAGGTCTAAGACAGCGATCTCGGAAAGTTTCTCGCGCCTCGCGAACTTCAGGGCCGCCCATGTAGCGGCCAGAGCCGCTATCATTATCATGAAAAAGAATGCCGGAACGCCGGCCGAGCCTATGTGAAAGAGAAATGGCCTCATACGAATCAAATGTCATCGTGAGCGTCAGCGAAGGATCCAATGCATATAAATAATTGCATTCACTAGATTCTTCGCTTCGCTCAGAATGACAATCTCACTGTTTTCTAAACGCACTTATTATTAAAAGCGCCATTGCAACGGTTATCGCGGAATCGGCCACATTGAATGCCGGCCATTCAAGGTTAATGCCCCAAAGGGCCTTGCTACCGATATGGACCGATAAAAAGTCTGTTACGTGCCCGCAACGGACGCGGTCGATACCGTTGCCAAATATTCCGCCCACTACCAGAGAAAGGGCTACCGGCATGATCCTGTCCGCCGCCGGCAATTTGACCATATATATAATGATAACAATAAGGGCTATGACCGAGACCGCATAAAAGAACGGCGTTCTCAAAGATGCGGAAAGGCTGGATAAGAATCCGAAGGCCGCCCCCGCATTTGTATAATGAACGATATCAAAATAACCGTTCACCACAGGGGTGGACGAGCCCAAAGGCATCTTTTCGACGACAAAATATTTCGTGATCTGATCCAAAATGAAGACCAGGGGCGCAATAACTGCCAGACATCTATATTTAAATTGCATATTCCCCCAAACTATCAACTTACGCACTTAAGCGCTCACAACCCCCGCACATCTTCCACACGCCTCAGGATGGGCCGGCTCCGCGCCTACATCGGTGGCATATTTCCAGCACCTTGAGCATTTAGTGCCTCCCGATTTAACAACGCCCACCTTGAGGCCTTCGATGTCTTCGCTTGCCAGCGTGTAATCGCCCGAAACCTTACCGAACTTCACCTGTGAAACTATGAAAAGGTCGGGGAGGTCGGAACCAAAACTTTCTATGAACTTTTTGAGGTCGTCTGTACACTCGAAAACAAGCGCGGCCTCGAGCGAATTGCCTATTATCTTATCTTTTCTTGCGCGCTCTAAGATCTTTGTTGCCTCGCCCCTTATATTGATGAACGCCTCCCACCTTGCGGCAAGTTCTTCATTCAGATATCTCTCTTCAACCTTTGGGAGCGTCGATAGAACAGCAGTCTCCGCCTTACCCTTATAGTTAGGGGCGTATCCCCAAGCCTCTTCAGAGGTAAAACTCAGTACCGGAGCCGTAAGCCTCAGTATAGAATCTAGGATCTTCCAGACGACCGTTTGAGCGGAACGCCTTAAAACGCCGTCCTTCTTTTCGCAATAGAGCCTGTCCTTTAAGATATCGAGATAGAACGCGCTCATGGCAACTGTGCAGAACTCGTTCAGCGCATGATAGACCATGTGGAACTCGTATGTCTCATAGCACGAACGAATCTTTTGCGTCAGCATCTGCAGTCTGTGAAGCGCCCACCTGTCTATTTCTGTCAGATGTTCGTCCTTCACAGCGTCCTTGTCGGGATCAAAATCGCTCACGTTGCTCAAAAGATATTTGGTAGTGTTCCTTATCTTTCTGTAGGCCTCGCCGGTGAGCTCGAGCATCTTTTTGGAGAAGCTTATATCGCTGGTGTAATCGACGGATGCAAAGAGAAGTCTTAGCACGTCGGCGCCGAATTTTGAGATCACCTCTTCCGTGGCCACAACGTTCCCTAAGGATTTGCTCATCTTCTTTTGTTGCTCATCCAAAATGAGCCCGTGGGTCAGGACCGCCTTGTAGGGCGCGGCGCCTCTGTTCGCAACTGATGTCAAAAGAGATACCTGAAACCACCCGCGATGCTGGTCCACGCCTTCAAAATAAAGGTCGCATGGCCATCCTAACTTGTGACCTTCTTCAAGAACGGCGCGCTGACTCACCGAAGAATCGAACCAGACATCCAAGATGTCGGTGTGCTTAACGAACTCTTTTGAGCCGCAAGGACACTTAAAACCTTCCGGCAGGAATTTTTCTATGTCCCATTCGAACCAGATGTCGCATCCATGTTTGAGCGATTCGTCGCGAAGTTTTGCTATTATTTTTTGATCAAGGGTCGTTTCCCCGCATTTTTTGCAATCGACCGCAGGGATAGGAACGCCCCAGTAGCGCTGGCGCGACAGACACCAGTCGGGACGTGTCTCCACCATGTTATATATTCGGTCGTGACCCCACGTCGGTATCCACTTGATGCCGTCTATCTCGGAAAGAGCCCTCTTGCGAAGACCGTTATGGTCGATACTTAGGAACCACTGTTCGGTCGCCCGGAAGATAAGCGGCTGTTTGCATCTCCAGCAATGGGGATAACTGTGAGAGACCGCTTCGCTCTTGATGAGGGCCCCCTCCTTGCTTAAAAGGTCCACGACTACGGGGTTAGCCTTGAAGATATTCATCCCCTCGAGAGAAGTTATCGCCACCTCTTTTGTATAATTCCCCGCCGCATCGACAGGGTTAAGAACGGGAATGCCATACTTCATTCCTATCTGGAAATCCTCTGCTCCGTGACCCGGGGCGATGTGAACGCACCCCGTGCCGGTATCCGTTGTCACAAAGTCGGCAAGTATTATTACGGACGATCTATTTATCAGGGGATGCTTTGTCTCAAGGCCTTCCAGCTTCTTACCGCTGATCTTCTTGACGACCTCCGCTTCGGAAATGCCCCACGAGGTCTTGACCGCCTCCACCAGGGGCTCGGCAACTATGAGTGTCTCGCCGGCCACTTTTAATCCTACATATTCAAGGTCCGGATGGACCGCAATTGCAAGGTTCGCGGGGATGGTCCACGGGGTCGTCGTCCATATCACAAAGAAGGCCCGATCGCCGAAGGGCTTAGCCCCCTCCAGCTTAAATTTGACGTATATCGAGGGGGACGAATGGTCGCCGTACTCTACCTCTGCCTCAGCCAGCGCGGTCTTACATGTTGCGCACCAGTGAATGGGACGAAGGCCTCTTGTAACATAACCGTCCTTCACCAGATCGGCCAAGGCCCCCAAAATGGACGACTCATACTGGAAAGACATCGTCATGTAGGGGTTTTCCCATTCGCCCAGGCATCCCAGGCGCTTGAACTCGTCGCGCTGTATGGCAAAGAACTTATTGGCATACTCTCGGCATTTGTGGCGGATATCGGTAAGGCTGGTCTCCTTTGCCTTTGGTCCAAGATTCTTCATCACCTGATGCTCGATGGGCATTCCGTGACAATCCCATCCGGGCACATAAGGTGTATAGTTCCCCATCATCGCGCGCGACTTGACCACGAAATCCTTTATTATCTTATTGAGCGCGGTCCCCAAATGGACATGACCGTTGGCATATGGAGGCCCATCGTGAAGTATGAACTTTTTATCCTTTTTATGAAGGTCCAAAAGCTTGTGATACAGCTTCTCATCGTCCCATTTTTTCACCATCACCGGTTCTTTGTTGGCCAGGTCGGCCTTCATCGGAAAATCGGTCTTGGGTAAATTCAACGTGCTTTTATAGTCCATCTTTCGTTTCTCCTCATCTCCCCCAACCACTCGACTACGCTCGGGGCATGCTTGTGCGCTTCGAACTTACGCACTACTCTTCTATTCCCACGTTCGTCACGTCGATATCGGCCTTACGCAAATAATCTGCCATCTTTCTTAGCACCTTCTTCTCCTGTATCTCGCTCGATCTCAGGTGAGGCACGATGCTCTTTACGAGGGAGGTGACCTCTACCTTTGTCTTGCCGTCCTCGGGAGTTATCTTAATGCTTAGCCTGTAATATGCGCCGTTGGTACCGTAATCCTTATGCTCCGGCCCGAAGGGATCGATATAGAACGAATCGACCTTAGAAGGGAGCCAGCCGCTCACCACCATCCCGTTATCAAGGTCCTCTTTGTTGATATTGTATCCGTCTGTCTTTAATGCCCACCTTACCGCGTAGTAGGCATCGTTCGGGGTCGCATTAAAGATCCTTGAAACTGTCGCCACCTCTCTCTCGCTTGCATGGATGGAGGGATCGGCGCAGGAAGAGTGAAGCAAGACGCACGAAGCAAGAAACAGGAATGTCAAATGAATTAATCCTGCCTCCGGCCTCCTGCTTCCCGCTTCATATCTTATTTTTCTGCTCATAATCCCTCCGCCTTCCTGCTCTGTCTGACCCAGATCCATACGGCAAATATAACCATGATAACACTTACAAGCTGTGCCACCGAGAAGGTGCCAAATATAAGGTTGCGGGTTTCGACGCCGCGATAGAATTCTACGACAAACCTTAAAATGGCGTAGGCCGCCATATACAAGACCATTAGCTGGCCGTCAAACCTCTTATGCTTCCTGAAAAAAAAGAGCGCCAAGAATATTGCCAGCTCTCCAGCCGCCTCCATTAGCTGTGTTGCATAAAGTGGCCCTCCCGAAGGGGCAAATGAACTCGGGTCGGCCGGAAATATAACGGCAAGCCACGAACCTGCCGGCGCCGTGCGCCCATGACAACATCCCGACATAAAACAACCTAGGCGGCCAAAGAAATGCCCTAAAGGAATAGCCGGGGCAAATATGTCCAAATATTTAAAGAGCGGAAGCTTGTGGCGACGTATCCACCATATGCCGACTATAAAGGCACCTAGAACACCGCCCTGAAATACAAGCCCGCCCTTCCATATCTTGACGAGCGCCAGCGGATCGCCAAGCAAAATCCCCGGTTCGGTGACAAGCACATAATATGCCCGCGAACCGATCAGGGCGGCCACAATTATCCAAAAGACAAGATCTAATGCCTTGGCCGGATCCTCGCCAACCCTTTTGGATTCGTAGGAGATGTAGAGAATTCCCATGAAAAAGCCGAACGCAACAAGGGCCCCGTATGTAAATATGGTAAGCCCATCAAAAAGCGGTATCTTAAATAATATTGGATGCATATATGAGGCGGGATAGTAGAAGAGAGCCCCGTTATTGTAAAGTTAAAATTTAGCAAGAACCACGGTTAGTTCTTAGGTCGCCTAAGACAAATCTTTTTATGAAAATCTTCAAGAAAAATGCTAAGAATATGGGGATCCAAGGTCGCATGATCGAACATTAGGAGAAGAAATAACGCTTGCGGCCATTCCCCTTCGATGATAGGAACTCTCGCGTTATGCGATTCTATAAGGTCCTCCCGATATTAGTGCTTGTTGCGTCGGTAGTTTCATGCGCCACAAATTCAAAACAACCGTCAACTGCAAATAACCGTCCACAAACTCTTAACGAGTCGCTCTGGCAGGATTCGCGCGACGCCTCATTTAGCGCCGAGAACACAGGCGACAAGCAGCTTAAGGCAAAATTTGCCCAAGAGGGTATTGCATATGCGGACGAATGCGTAATGAAGAACCCGGAAGAGGCAGAGTGCTATTACTACCGGGGCATCAATACCGGCATCTACTATTCGGCGCATGTTATTGGATATCAAACAGGCATTAAGGGCATGATAAAGGACTGCGAAAAGGTCATCTCTTTGAACGAAAAACTCGACCATGGCGGCGCCTACAGAATGATGGGCAAGATCTACACCGACATGCCGGAAACTATAGTCTCAAAGAACGGCATAAGACGCGATCTCGATAAGGCCATAAGCTATCTACAAATGGCGGTCCAGATAGACCATAATTATCCCGAGAATCATATCTACCTGTCCGAGGCATATCTTGAGGCTGGAAAGAACAAAGAGGCAGCATCTGAGCTTCTGGTGGCGCGAAACCTGACGCCACAGTGGAAGAACCACCGCGATTATTCAATGTGGAAAAAGATGAATAAAGAGCTTTCCGGCAAGATCAAATAACACGGGCTCGCGAAATGAGCCTGTAAACCAATAAGCCCCGTAGAACGGGGTAAGGAGGCTTAATATGGCAAGTGTGAACAAAGTAATACTCATCGGAAACCTGGGAGCAGACCCCGAGGTGCGTTCCACAGGGAGCGGTCAGACGGTTGCAACTCTGCGCATGGCAACCAACGAACGCTGGATGGACAAGAGCGGACAAAAGGCCGAAAAGACCGAATGGCATAGGGTCGTTGTTTGGGGAAAACAGGCCGAATTGTGCAGAGAATATCTTTCAAAGGGCCGCCAGGTATATATCGAAGGAAAGCTTCAAACCCGCGAGTGGACAGATAAAGAAGGCGGCAAGCGCTACACGACAGAGGTCGTGGCACAAAGAATGCAGTTCCTGGGCGCGCCAACGGGCGCAGGCAAGGGCCGTGCGGCAGAATTTGAATCAGGCGTCGGGGCGCCATCCTTCGGCGACACATCGACGCCCGGTTTTCCTGTCGACGATGCACTGCCGAATTCTGACAGTGACATACCGTTTTGACCGGTCGTCCCCGCGAACTCATTTACATGCTCGAGGTCCCTGCTTTTGAATGGATGACAGAATCTCTTACAGGTCGAATTTAAATCCGATACTTCCAAATACGGTGAAGTCTATCGAAGGGCCGTTTGGGTTCAGGTCTTCCGTAAAGGCCCCCTGCCACGTCAGGGCATATACCGGTCCCCATGTGACGATGTGCTCCCCCTTGGCGCCAAGTTGCAGGTCCATTGGAAAAGAATCCCATTGGATGAAACCTGCGTCGGCAAGTAGCGGCGTTCCGCCGTTTATCTGGGCAACGAGAGAAACGGGGTGAGAGACGCTATACTCTCCTCCCAAAACGTAGGAAAAATAGACATCGTTGAGATAGTTCTGCAGATAATCGTGTCCGCCGTTCACAAAATAGCCCAAGTTAAGGAACGTGTGCCATCTGTCGAACGTCTTTTGAAGCGCCGTGGCAAAACCGATGTCAGGATTTCCGCTCCCCATACCATTTGCACAATCTCCCGTCGGAAACTTGAAGTAAAAGAGCCAGGCAACAGCCGGGACATTCTCTTCTTCATGAATGAAATTATGTTTAAAACTGAAAGTTATGTCGCCGATACCGAACGCCTGTTGGTTCACATTATACATCCTGCTTCCGCCTTGTGTAAAATAATAGTGGAACTCGTTGTTCCCCACATGGTCGCGTCCGCCGTTGGGAAATCCAAAGAAGTTGTGATATTTTTGTATGAAGCCGTCCAGAAATCCCGAATCGTGCCTGATGAACGGTATCTCAATGCCCACCTCCATGTTCTCATACACGCCGTAATTGAGATGAATGGCGGTACGCAAGAGCTCCATGTCGAGTAGCTCCGAGTTGTTCGCCCCGTGCCCTTCTTCATATATATTGGAATAGGCGTTGTCTATCCTTGCCCAAAGCGTCCCTTCGGGAATGACCGTTGCGGTCGTCGGTTCAAGGTTCAAAAATTCAAGATATACCGGGTTCTGGCTACGAAGGGTCAAAGGACCTTTGGATGTGTACTCAAATGCAAAGGAAGAAGCAGGAAGCAAGAAACAGGAAGCAAGAAAAACAGAAGAACAGATAAAAAATAGATATAACTTATTTGTCATTCTTAGCTAAGTTTATCCCGAGCAAGTGAAACGAGTCGAGGGGCTCAGGGTGACAAACTCTTTGATTGAAGCCAGCGCTCCGCGTCTATCGCGGCCGCACATCCGCTCCCGGCCGCCGTTACCGCCTGACGATAGACCGGATCCGCGACATCTCCGGCGGCAAAGACACCTTCAATGTTCGTATATGTTGAACCCTGACGCGTGATCAGATAACCTTTTTCATCCCTTTGAAGAACCCCATCAAAGAGGACGGTGTTCGGCTCATGCCCTATCGCCACAAATACGCCGTCGCATGGATGTTCTTTTAACTTATTATCCTTCACGTTCTTAAGGACGACCGATGTAACCTTGTTCTTTGAAACGTCATTTATATCTTCGACCACCGAATCCCAGATAACGGTTATCTTCTTGTTATTCTTAACGCGCTCCTGCATCGCCTTTGATGCGCGAAATTCGTCCCGCCTGTGAACCATATCGACGCTCCCAGCAAAATTGGCAAGGTAGAGCGCCTCTTCCAGCGCCGTATCCCCTCCGCCAACGACCACCACGCGCCGGTTCTTGAAAAAGAAACCGTCGCAGGTAGCACAGGCCGAGACACCCTTACCGCGAAGCTTTTGTTCCGATTCCAGGCCTATCCACCTGGCTGTAGCTCCGGTCGCAACGATCAAAGTTTCGCATTCGTGGCTTTTATCTTCTGTAGAGAGTTTAAACGGCCTTTTCTTCAATTCGACCTTTATCACATTTCCGGAAGAGATCCTCGTGCCGAAACGCTCTGCCTGTTCCCTCATGGCGATCATCAGGTCCGGGCCTTGTATCCCCTTCGGGAACCCCGGATAGTTATCGACATCCGTTGTGATCGTGAGCTGGCCGCCTGGCTGAACCCCTTCAACGAGCAAGGGCTCAAGCCCCGAGCGAGCCGCGTAGATCGCCGCGGTGTAGCCGGCCGGACCACTTCCTAGGATGATGAGTTTCTCTGTCATTGAAGCTGCTTTAAGTACGCTTGTGGCGATCCTTTGTCTTTTCCTTATCTTTGTGTAGCTGATGCACCAGCTTTTCTACAGCCTGATCGATAGAAAGATACATATCGTTCGTCTCTTCCATGCTCACATAGCGTTTGCCATTGGCGTTGATCGTTATCTCGGCCTTGTGCAGAAAGCCGTCCTTACATAGGATGATGTGCGCCGAGATAGGCTTGATAAGAAACTTGTCGAACTTTGTGAACTTTGAAAGGGTGTGCTCTTTAAGACCCTCTGTGGCCTCGATATCCCTGAATGTGAATGAAGTTTCCATTAATCTCTCCTCCTTCTGCGAGACGAAGTAGGTATCCTCATCATCTCGCGGTATTTTGCCACCGTTCTTCTTGCAACATCTATCTTGAACTGCTCCTTTAAAATGTCCATTATGTCCTGATCGGAGAGAGGTTTCTTGGGGTCCTCGGATGTGATGAGCTTTTGGATCCTGTCCTTTACCGCTTCAGAGGCCACATCACCCTCGCCCGTCATGCTTCCGACCTTGGAGTTGAAGAAATATTTCAGCTCAAATATACCCTTTGGCGTATGGACGAACTTGTTGGTCGTAACGCGGGAAATGGTAGATTCGTGCATGCTGATATCACCGGCAACGTCTTTCAGCACCATCGGTTTTAGGAACGCCACTCCCTTGTCCAAAAAATCGGTCTGATGTTTAACAATGCTCTTTGTGACCTTGTAAAGCGTCCGCTGACGCTGATGAATACTCTTTATCAGCCACATGGCGGATTTTAACTTGTTCTGGATATATTCCTTGGTGGCGCCGGCAACACCATCTTCCCGCGAAAGCATTCTTCTATAAAAATTAGATATCTGAAGTTTGGGAAGACCGTCTTCATTAAGCACCACGATATATTCCTCGCCAAGCTTATGGATATAAACATCCGGCGTTATATATTGAGGATTTTCCTGATTATATGACCGCCCCGGCTTGGGCTCCATATTGGCAATTACATGGGCCAGCTCTTTGATCTTATCAACGGTCAGCGCCTGTTTCTTGGCTATCGCCTGATAATTATGTTTTTCAAGGTCCGGCAGGTGCTCTTCTATCATCTTTATGATCCGTATAGAATCATCTCCCAGATAACGGGCCTGGTTCGTAAGGCACTCTTTGATGTCCCTTGAAGCAATGCCGGGGGGATCGAATTTCTGTATCTTTTTGAGGACGCGCTCGACTATTTCGGATGAAAAACCGGTCTTTGAAGAAAGCTCTTCTATTGACGACTGAAGATAGCCATCGTCATTTATATTGCCTATTATCTCTTCACCAACCCTAATCTCGCCTTCGGAAAAGTTTGAAAGGTGAAGTTGCCATAAAAGGTGTTCAGCCAGAGATTCGGACCTCGTCAGCGTGTTTTCGTAGGTCGGGAGGTCTTCGGGTGATTCAGATATCGCGGGGAGCGCCCTTGAGTCGGCGGCGTTGTATTTATCAAGGTAGTTTTCCCAGTCAAAATCAGCGGGTTCCTTTAACTGACCGTCCTTCGTGCCAACCTCTTCCGATACATGATCATGGCCCTTATCTTCGTCCTTGGCCTTTTCGTGAAGCTCCCCCTTTGACGACTCCTTTAGCTCCTGCGTAGCCTCTTCGTCATTATCCTCTTCTTCAAGGACCGGATTTTCCGTCAGCTCCTTCTGGATCATCGTGGTAAGTTCCAGCCTTGAGAGCTGAAGAAGCTTAATGGCCTGCTGAAGCTGGGGGGTAACGACAAGTTGTTGTGAAAGCTTGAATCCCTGTTTGATCTCGATAGCCATAATTTATGGGTTGATAATAGCAGTGAAGGAAAAGACAGTCAAGCATGCAAATTTCATGCCTTTTTTTCGGCCTTGACAATTTCAGCGGCATTTACCTCTGTTTTGACCCCGACCTTATCTTTCTGTTCCTGCCACTCGGCGCGTTTTGCACATGCCGCCGAAGCCTCTATGAACCTAGCGAAGAGGGGATGGGCATCAAACGGTCTTGACTTGAATTCGGGATGAAATTGACACCCAAGGAACCATGGGTGATCTTGTAGCTCCACTATCTCAACAAGGTTCGCTTGGAGGTAAACTCCGGAGATTATAAGACCCTTGGACTTCAATTCATCAAGGTAGTTATTGTTGAATTCATAGCGGTGGCGATGTCGCTCAGATATCTCTTTTTCGCCATAGGCCACATGTGCCTTGGTCCCCTTTTCTATCGAACAGGGGTAGGCTCCGAGCCTCATTGTGGCGCCCTTGGTCGTGACCGCCTTTTGCTCTTCCATGAGATCTATCACGGGATGGGGGGTCTTTTCGTCGAACTCTGTGGAATTTGCCCCCTTTAGGCCGACAACATGCCTTGCAAACTCAACGACCGCCATCTGCATTCCAAGACATATCCCAAAGAACGGGACCTTGTGTTCACGTGCGAACTTAATGGCCTTTATCTTCCCTTCTGTCCCTCTTTCTCCAAAACCTCCCGGCACAAGTACTCCGTCGACATCTTTTAATATCTCTTCTGGGTCCCCAGATTCGATCATCTCGGAATCTATGAAAGTAAGCTCAACTTTGGTATCATTTGCAAAGCCACCGTGCTTTAATGACTCGTTCAGACTCTTGTATGAGTCTATCAAATGTACATATTTCCCGACGACGGCTATCTTTGTTACGGAGGTCATCTTTTCGCGCCTCTCTTTTTGCTCCTTCCACATCTTCATATCGGGCGTGCGGGTCCAGATATTGAGTATCTCAACGATCTTTTCGTCGAGCCCCTGTTCGTGGAACTTTAAGGGGACATCATATATGGAGGCTACATCCTGAGCGGTAAAAACAGCGTCCTGGTCTATATTGCAGAAAAGGGCTATCTTTGCCTTGAGCTCCTTTGCAACCTCGCGGTCGCACCTGCAAAGAAGTATATCGGGCTGAATGCCTATCTCGCGCAATTTTTGTACGCTGTGCTGTGTGGGTTTTGTCTTTAGCTCTCCCGCAGCAGCAATATGCGGGATGAGGGTTAAATGGATATAAATGACGTTATCTTTGCCTACATCGGCCTTGAACTGGCGAATGGCCTCCAAGAAGGGAAGGCTTTCAATATCGCCAACCGTTCCGCCTATCTCTACCATCAAGACGTCCACGTTACCCGCGGCCTTCATTATGGAAGCCTTGATCTCGTCGGTTATATGAGGGATGACCTGAACGGTCCTTCCTAAATAATCCCCTCTTCTCTCTTTTTGAATGACCGATTCGTAGATCTTGCCTGTGGTGAAATTGTTCACCTTGGCGGTCCTGATCGATGTGAACCTTTCGTAATGACCTAGATCAAGATCGGTCTCGGCGCCATCATCCGTGACAAAGACCTCACCGTGCTGGAATGGGCTCATCGTCCCCGGATCCACGTTGATGTATGGATCTAGTTTCTGGATTGTTACCTTGAGGCCGCGGTTCTCAAGCAAAGCCGCTATAGAAGCGGATGCTATGCCTTTGCCCAACGAACTGACGACCCCGCCGGTAACGAAAATGAACTTTGTTTTCATCGGCATCTTGGAACTTTCCTATAGTCTGACGAAACAAAAGAGTCAAAGATATTTTCAAGGGACCTCAAAAAAACGATTGGCTTGACTTGAAAAGTTAAAGTGCTAGGGACAGTGAAATCGTTATAATGGGGGATTGGCCACCAAAAAAACCTATCTGGGAGGATACCATATGACAGAACAGTTAAACCCGTTCAAGATCGCGCAGGCACAGTTGGACGAAGCCGCCAAACTTTTGGGCCTTGACTCCGGCACTCACGCAATGTTGCGCGAACCGATGAGAGAGCTTCACGTCTCCATTCCCGTAAGAATGGATAACGGACAGGTGAAGGTCTTCAAAGGTTTCCGAGTGCAATACAATGATGCCCGCGGCCCCTGCAAGGGCGGCATCCGCTTCCATCCGGAAGAAACTATCGATACGGTCCGCGCCCTCTCGGCATGGATGACATGGAAAACGGCCGTGGTGAACATCCCCCTCGGCGGAGGCAAGGGCGGCATAATCTGCAATCCAAAAGAGATGTCGGCGAACGAACTTGAAAAGCTTTCGCGCGGATATATGAGACAGGTGTCAAGGATAGTCGGCATAGATAAGGACTGCCCGGCACCTGATGTCTACACCACACCTCAGATCATGGCATGGATGGTGGATGAGTTCGAGACCATCTATCAGCGTCATGAACCGGGGATGATAACCGGGAAGCCAATTCCGGTAGGCGGATCGCTCGGAAGGAACGATGCAACCGCAAGGGGCGGAATATATACGGTTCGTGAAGCCGCAAAGGGACTGGGAATCGAGCCTTCAAAGGCAACATATGCGATCCAGGGCTTCGGTAACGCCGGTCAGTACGCTGCAACGTTAATGAAGGAAGTGCTCGGAAGCAGCCGGTGCATCGCGGCCAGCGACTCTAAAGGCGGCGTCTACTGCGAACAGGGGATGGACCCACATCAACTTGTTAAGTACAAACTGGAAACGGGTAAGGTAGAAGGATTCCCCGGAAGCAAGCCCATAACGAACGAAGAGCTTTTAGAACTTAACGTTGATATCCTCTTCCCGTCGGCGCTTGAGAACGTTATCACCACAAAGAACGCCGATAAGATCAAGGCTAAGATCTCGGCAGAACTTGCGAACGGCCCGACAACGCCTGAGGCAGATGAGATACTCTATAAAAAGGGATGTTTTGTGATACCCGACTTTCTCTGCAACGCGGGAGGGGTCACGGTCTCTTATTTTGAAATGGTGCAAAACGCCTACAATCACTACTGGGAAGTTGACGAGGTCTACAAGAAACTTGACGCAAAGATGACAAAGGCCTTTCACGATGTTTACGATATGCACAAGAAACACAAGGTCCACATGAGAAGCGCGGCATACCTTGTTTCTGTGCAGAGAGTGGCCGAGGCGATGAAACTGCGCGGATGGGTGTGAAGAAGTGCGTAAGTACATAAGTGCTTAAGTTAGGGGGCGGGCGAAAGGAAATTGACTTTCACCCGCCCTTTTTGCTACTATCCACATACAACTTTTGAACTGCCTTTAAACCACTTTTGAACAACTTTTTATGCAAGATGCGATAAGGGTCATAGGCAGCGGGGCGATAGGAGGCAAGGCGACCGGCTTCTGGAAGGCCCGCTCATACATACTCTCCGAAGAGGTGCTAAAAAAACACCCTTCCTTTGAAAAGGTCATCTATTTCCCAAGAACGATATGCATCGCCACCGACCTCTTTGACGAGTTCATCGCCGTAAATTATCTCAAGTCCTCTCTTGAAGCATGCAACTCAGGCTCATTCGAAGATTACAAGAGGTTCGAAGAGGCGGTCCTGCTCGGGAAGTTTCCTGACACGATAGATGAAAAGTTCTCTGACATCTGGGAGGGAATGACCTATCCGCTGGCGGTGAGATCATCCAGCGTTCTGGAAGACCGGACCGGCACGTCCTTTGCCGGAAAGTACACGACCGTTTTCATAGCGAACACGGGCTCACGCGAAGAACGCTGGCGGCAGCTTTCAACCGCTATAAAGATCGTCTATGCAAGCATAGGCCACCCCAATGCCATCGAATACAGAAGAAAGCACGGCTATCTTGAACAGATTGAAAAGATGGCGGTGATGATACAGCGCGCGGTGGGTCAGGAATATAAAGGGTATTTCTTTCCACTGCTTGCGGGAGTGGGTTTCTCACAGAACGGATACTGCTGGCATTCAGAGGTCGTAAAAGAGGACGGATTGGTTCGCGTCGTCTTTGGCCTTGGTACCCGCGCTGTAGGAAGGGGCTACGCGAGACTTTTCTCGCCGGGCCATCCCACTTCGCGCCCCGAAGGACACGAAGCTCCGCAAATAGAAAAATATTCCCAAGCCACAATGGACGTTCTGGACCTCAAGAACAACTCTCTCAAAGCGATGGGTTTCAATGAGGTGGTCCACGACGGCTTCGACTGCTACCCCGGTGCAGAAAAACTATTCTCACTTCGCGACGGACAAACGATGTACGTGCCCGCAACAAAGCTCTGGGTGCCGAACCACAAGCCGGTTCTCACGTTTGACGGGATATTGCAACAACCGTGGGCTGGCGTTCACTTCCCGCGATTGATGCGCGACGTTATGCAGACACTTGAAGAGGGACTTGGCTGTCCTGTCGATATGGAATTTGCAGGAGAACTTGAAGATGGCCAGTTCAGGCTGAACATCCTTCAGGCGAGGCCGTTGACACAACGGGAAGAACACAATCCTGAAGAGCTTCCGGAGGTCAAAAGCGAGGATATCATTTTCAAGTCCAGCAGAGATGTTCCTACAGGCTCTGTCCACAATATCGAATATATCGTACACGTATCCCCCGAAAGATATTTCGCGTGCGCGCTCGACGAACGCCACACAGTCGCAAGGGTGGTTGGCGGGGTCAACAAGGTCCTTTTCGGCAAGCGTTTCATACTTGTCGGCCCCGGCAGGTGGGGATCGAGCAAGGTGGAGCTTGGCGTTCCCGCCACATATTCCGAAATATGCAATGCCACCATGTTGATAGAACTTGCCGCCGGAAGATACGCGCCGGAGGTCTCTTACGGCACGCATTTCTTTCAGGACCTGATCGAGGACGGCATACTTTATGTCCCGGTCTTTCCAGAAGAAGAGGGCGCTATTTACAATACCGAGTTATTCAAGAGGCATAACTCGTTCAATGAGCTGATAGCTAATTTACATGACAGGGAATTCTCAAAGACGATCTCCATCATCCATGTGCCGACCGTTTCGGGCGGAAGATACGCGCACGCCGTGCTAAATGGAATCCTGGAGAAGGGGATCATCTACCTTAAATGACCAATGCCCAAATCCAAATGTCGAACGAATGTACAATGACTCAAGTTCCAATTGGTCATTGAAATTTGTGAT
>PCWZ01000082.1:6794-13124 GCA_002796305.1 Deltaproteobacteria bacterium CG11_big_fil_rev_8_21_14_0_20_49_13 | reverse complement strand
CGCGGCAATCCCCCATAAACACTTGATTTATGGAGATTGCTTCGTCGCTGGACGCTCCTCGCAATGACATAACAATGGGTTTATAGAGGTGCCCTCATGTTCTCTATTTATGTTCACGTCCCCTTCTGTCTTAAAAAATGTTCTTACTGCGACTTTCATTCGGTAGCCTCAAAACCGGAAGATGTTCCGCAAAAGGAATTCGTTGCCGCTTTATGTCGGGAAGCGGATATCCAGTCCAAAAAATACGGCCTTGAAGAAAGGGAGATCGGGTCGATATATCTTGGCGGCGGAACGCCTACGATGCTCTCGCCGAAATCTCTGGAACAACTTTTAAACCACCTTTCAACTACTTTTAAATTATCTCCTGAAATCGAGCTGTCGATAGAAGCCAATCCGGAAACACTTACGCGCCCCTCGACTGCTCTCGGGACATGCTCACTCACTTACATGCTCGCGCACTTATTCAACCGCGTTTCCGTCGGCATACAGACCTTCAGCGACATCCAGCTTAAAAAGCTCGGCCGCGTTCACGATTCAAAGACCGCAGAGAAAGCGATACTCTCCCTTCAAGAGGCCGGATGTAAAAATATAAGCATAGACCTCATGTGGGGATTACCTGGTCAAACAGTTGATGAACTTCAAGATGACCTCGATCGGGCCATAGCGCTGGGGCCGCAGCATATCTCGGCGTATCAGCTCACGACCGATAGATTCTCCGATCTTCCATCCGAGGAGCTGTCTCGCGAGATGTGGTTACTAGCACACAACAAATTAACTTCGGCCGGATTTGGGCACTACGAAATATCCAATTTCGCCAAAATGACGTCCTCCAACTCACAAGCTCACGCACTTACGCACTTACGCGCTTCCCCATTCCGTTGCCGTCACAATCTCAACTACTGGCATTACGGAGAATGGCTTGGCCTCGGCCCTTCTGCCACAGGTCAGACAGGGAACAGGCGCTTTACCGTCAAAGATGATATTAAAAAGTATCTTATTAGCGACCTCGAATATACCATCGAAGAGATCGACGACGGAACGGCCTTTAAAGAATATTGTTTTATGGGACTTCGAACGTCCGACGGGATAGAATTCGAAAGCTTCAATGCAAGACATCCGGGCCTGACAGAAAAATGGATATCAAAAGGTCTTGCCCAGCTTAACCACTCCGGCGCTTCCACATTTCTGCGCTTAACCCCGGATGGCTGGCTTATATCAGACACCCTATTTAGCGTTATAATCTAGTGGACCTATTTCTACAGACTCCAACTGGGGGACAAGCTCCGGGGCATCGGCCTCTAAATAGGCCTTGTATTGTAAATACCGATTCTTGGGAGCGCCCTGACCAAACGGTATAGAAGGAAGACCGTTCGTATTGACAAGGCTCTCGGAATAATATGTGCCCGCCGTTCCATCCGGCCCCACAAAAATGATGCCGCCACAATCGGATTTTGCGCACGTGCGAACCTGAAACTTTATCCTTCCGGCGCCTCTTTGATACAGATCTTTCACTTCTGTTTCGGAGAGCGCCTTTTTAAAGACCGCCAGATCATCTATCAAGCCGTTAAAATAACTACCATTCGAATAATAGCCTATTACGGCGTCGCCGCCCGATTTTATTAGACCTGTTTGAGGCTTTGTGCCCACCAACTTTCCGTCTATGTACACCTTTATTTCGCTACCATCATATGTCATGGCCACATGATGCCACTCACCGACATTTAAACCTGTACCTGAGAGAAATACGACCCTTTGATTATTTTCATTTTTTATTCCCGCAAGTAATATACCGTAAGTGGAAACATCCAACTCGGCACTGAGCTGTCCCTGCACCAATAACACGTTATACGGTAACGATGGCCCTGCCCTGTTGACCCATCCGGCAATCGTTATCGCGCTTCTGTCGCCCATATCCACTCCTCCGGGTACAACGACATGGTCCGCCACTCCGTCAAACAACAAGGCCCCGTTAAATTTACCGCTCGCCCCATAGGAAGCCCCATAGTTCGTGCCGTGCTTGAGCTTAGACGACGAATCGCAAACATCCCCCGAACCCGTGCATTTTCCACCCTCTATTTCGTTCATATGCAAAAGTAGAACATTATCGTCCATGTTAATGTTCCCCTTTGAATATACCGTCTCTGTTTTTCCGTTGTTAGGCAGTTCCTTATAGTACGGGGCATCAGGGACCCACGAGATAGAACCCCATGTTGCAGGTTCGTAAACGTCGAATATTTTAGAAGTGAAAGTTGCGCTATAGAAGGGCTCGTATATCTCGTCCTGCGGAACTATCTCGCCATCCTCAAATATAGTGCTTGTATCACACCTGTCCCCGATGTCGTCGTCATCGAAATCGCTCTGATTGAGATTGGCGTTATAAGGACAATTGTCCGCTTCATTAATTATACCGTCGCCGTCATAATCATTGGTACACACATCTCCTACACCATCACCGCTCATATCTGCCTGGTCCAGATTTGACACCAGCGGACAATTGTCTTTTTCGTTCAACACTCCGTCATTGTCCGCATCAGGATCGCATTCGTCCCCAAATCCGTCCTTATCGGCATCTCCCTGAAACGGATTGGCTATCTGCAGGCAATTATCGACCGGATCTTGCACTCCATCATTGTCCATGTCCGTGTCACACACATCGCCGAATAGATCGTCGTCTCCGTTCGCCTGATTCGGATTCGATATAAAAATGCAATTATCCTTCAGGTCGGGAATGCCGTCATTATCATCGTCTTCGTCACAGACATCTCCCATCCCGTCCTTGTCAGCATCCTTTTGGTCGGGATTGAAAGTTACTGGACAGTCATCCTTTTCATTGACCACGCCGTCATAATCGGCATCCTGGTTAAGGGCCGAACTTGTGGTGCTGCCGGGAGCCGTTTCACCTCCAACGCCCCCTCCGCCGTCAGCAGTAGCGCTCTGGGGAGGATCTTTGACGTTGCCCGTCGTCTGCTCGGCCGCATTATCGGATGTTGGCAATGTTTCCGTCTTGGTGCAGGATACCCCAAGGACCAAAAGGAGGTCTAATAAGATTACGCAAACTATGGCTCCGAATTTTATCATCAAATAACACCCCACATGGATACGTCCAAACACATTTGACATCTACCAATTCTGCCATCTCAGCCCAGTTTAGTCCAATCCACCCCGAAGAGCAACGTATCTTTTTTAAACACGAGGCCGCGCCCATAGTATTTTAAATAAAAAGTGAATAACTTATTGATTTTATTAAATTTAAAGTTTATACGCCTTAATGGCGTCTAGATATATTTTTATCCGTCTATCTAAATTTTTAGTGTCAATAACTTAGCGTTCCTTGACAAAGAGCGTTTTGCCCTGATATCTCGCTACAGTACACAAATGATAAAGCTAAACTCCAGAGACATAGACATTTTAAGCCTGCTTGTTTCGGAATATGTCGCAACGGCAACACCTGTCGGAAGCGTTAACCTCGCTGGCAGGTTCAACCTCGGCCTTTCCAGTGCTACGGTTCGGAACGTCCTTGCAAAACTCGAAGATCTGGGACTTTTAATGCATCCCCACACCTCGGCCGGCAGGCTTCCGACCCCTGCGGGGCTTAGATTCTACGTTAACACGATAATCAACAGGCGTGCGCTTACCCAAGACGAACGATCGGCAATTGAAAGACAGTTCACCAACTCCCATTCGAGCGTCGAAAATATCCTTAAACGGACCACCAAGATATTATCGCTGGTTTCCAGTTACACCGGACTTGTCGTAATGCCAAAACCGCAAGGGATGACCTTTAAACATATGGAGTTCATTCCCCTTTCTACCGGAAAACTCCTTGGCATATTTATTTCCCGCGAAGGCCTTGTTCATAACCGGGTGATAGACATAGGCGATGAATATTCATACCCCGAGCTCGAGAAGATATCCAATTATTGCAACAGATCCTTTTATGGGTGTTCGCTCGAAGACGCGCTCAAAAAAGTCTCGGAAGAATTCGAAAAAGAGAGGACAAACTACGATAAACTGCTCGCCAAGGCCCTTTTGTGGTCCAAAGAGCTCCTTGTGGAGGCCTCAGAGAGCGAGCTCTTGGTGCAGGGTGAATCTTTATTTCTCAACGAACCTGAATTCGCCGATGTGGAAAAATTGAAACATGTCATGGAAGAGCTTGAAGAAAAGAAGAATATAATGCATCTTTTGAACCGTTCGATGGAGAGCGAAGAGGTCTGCGTCTTTATAGGCGCCGAAACCGGGGTCGAAGCGGTCTCGGACTGCAGTATCGTAACTACTCCTTACAAAAAAGAAGGAAAGGTGGTAGGAACGTTGGGAGTTATAGGCCCTACGCGGATGAACTATTCAAGGGTGATACCAACTGTTGATTTTACAGCAAGGCTTGTTAGTGATATATTGGGAAAGTAGGGTAGAAGAAGGACGAGGGAAGAATACATGAAGAACAAGGTGGAACAATTAAAAGAGATGATGAAGAAGAAAAAAGAGGCGGAGGAAAAAGGGTCCGGGGTCCAAGGTATAGGGTCTGGTGAAAAACAAGATCCAGATAATGCCGAACCTCTTGCGAACACCGATGAGCTGTCAAACCAGATAAAGGCCGCGGAGGATGAGGCGAAAGAACATCACGACAAGCTCTTGCGGGTGATGGCCGAGTTCGAGAATTTCAAGAAGCGGATAGAGCGCGAAAAAATGGAACAGGCGAAATACGCTAACCAGTCGCTCCTTCACGACCTTCTGCCCGTAATGGACGACTTTGACCGGGTACTGGAACACATTCCAAAAGATCCGTCTCCGGAAATCGCCGGGATAGCCGACGGAGTGAAGATCATCCAGAACCACTTTATTGTAGCGCTCTCAAAACACGGGCTTGTGACTCTAGACTCAGAGCCGGGCCAAACGTTCGACCCCAACTTTCACGATGCGGTGGCCAATATCGGTTCCGAACAACCCGAAGGGACGCTGGCTATGGTCCACCGAAAGGGATGGAAGCTTCACGACAGGGTCATACGTCCGGCGACCGTTAGCGTTTCGAAGGGGAAGGAATAAAAAGCCGGAGGCCGGAGGATGGAGGCTAGAAGCTGGAAGCTAGGGGGGGAATATGAAAAACATTACCGTAAGGTCTTCCGTGGTCCTTTCCTGCTTCCTGCTTCTTGCCTCATGCCTCATCTCCTGCGGCAGGACGAGCACATCTACCCCCGCATCCATCACCAAACTTGAATCAAAGAGCGGCGACAACTACAAGATCGGCGTCATCCTTCCGCTTTCGGGAAAATATAAGATCTACGGCGAATCGGCGCTTCACGGGATCGAATGCGCCGCAGGGGTCTATTCGCCGTGCAACGGCATAATAAAGGCAACGCTTGTTATAAAGGACGATAAAGGGATGCCAGACATAGCCGCCATGGCGGTCGAAGAGCTTGTTGACAAGGAAAAAGTTGGCGTGATCATCGGCCCTCTTTCGAGCGCATCTGTAGAAGCCGCCGCGGCAAAGGCCCAGGAACTGGGAGTTCCTCTCATATCACTTTCGCAAAAAGAGGGCGTGACCCAGATGGGCGAATACATCTTTAGCGTAGCGATGACCGCAAGGTCCCAGATAGAGATGATAGTAGATTGGGCGGTCAACAAAAAGAAGATGAAGACCTTTGCGGTCATATATCCCCTATCCACCTACGGCGAGGCCTCTAAAAGATTGTTCAACGAGGCAGTTAAAAAAGCCGGCGGTAGAGTGGTCCTTTCTGAAGGATATGGCGAGACGAACCTCGATTTTTCCGGAATATTCGGCAAGGGCGTAAAGTTCGACGCCCTCTTCATCCCCGATTCATACAGAGCGGTCGGATATTTGTCGTCGGCCATGATGCTTGAAGGAATAGAAGGGGTTCAGCTCCTTGGCAACAATAGGTGGAACAGCGCAGATATCGCCGAACGCGGCGGAGAGGCGGTGCAGGGCGCCGTATTCGTGGACGGGTTCTCCGGCGCAAGCCATTCGGCAGCGGTCCAGAATTTCATAAGCGTATTCGACCAGGTCTACAAACTAAAACCGACCATCCTAGAATCGCAAGGATATGACGCCACAATGCTCGCCTCAAAGGCCCTTCAGGCCACCGGCGGAGCGCACGGTAAAGATGTCAGGGACTCGCTTGCCGCCATTCCGGATATTGAAGGTTCAACAGGCTCCACAGGATTCGACCAAAACAGGGAAGTGATAAGAAGGATGTTCGTCCTGACCGTGAAAGGTGATAATATAAAGGAACTCGAAGGGACCTACACCCCTCCGCCCCCAAGGGGAAAATATGGCGAGCCTATTCAAACGCCTTCAATGAACCGGTAGATCATACA
>PCWZ01000082.1:0-6775 GCA_002796305.1 Deltaproteobacteria bacterium CG11_big_fil_rev_8_21_14_0_20_49_13 | reverse complement strand
AAGGGGCGCGGCAATCCCCCATAAACACTTGATTTATGGAGATTGCTTCGTCGCTGGACGCTCCTCGCAATGACATAACAATGGGTTTATAGATGTGCCCACAATTCATCTCCTTTATTTCAAGACCGTTGAAAAAGTACAATTCAAGTGTCACTGCGAGCCCAGAGGGCGAAACAATCCAGTGCAAGCAGTTGAGCTGGTTTCGCGGGATCGCTTCGTAGACAGTGCCCCTCGCAATGACTTTTTCAACAGTCTCATTGTTTCAATATCATCTTGGTGATCGTCTCTATGTGGAATGTTTGAGGGAACATGTCTATCGGTTGCGAGCTCTCAAGGACATAACCAAAGGCGCCCATATCCTTCAGGTCGCGGGCAAGAGTTGAAGGGTTGCAGGAAATATAGACAATGGCCTCGGGTCTTAGCCTCTTGATACCTTCTATTATCTCTTTACACCCGTTGCGAGGGGGGTCAACGACCAGAAGATCGAACTTATTGTGAAAACGGGCAAGATGATTCATGACCGCCTTTGAGGGCTGGCAGATGAAGTTGATATTTTTCACACGATTTTTTCTGGCTTCTTTCACCGCGTTATCAATGGCGCTCCTGCTTGAATCGGCGGCTGTCATGTTTTTTACCACCTTTGCCAGAGGAAAGGTCAGATTTCCATTGCCGCAGTAAAGCTCTAAGACGGTCTCGGCACCTAGGCCTTTAACTGCGGCCGCGACCTCTGTCCGCAGAACCTCGTTCTGCTCCTGATTTATCTGTGTGAAAAAGGAAGGCGTTCTTTTTATCGCCTCTACGTCAGCAATTAGACACTCTTTTACCTCGATCAGGTCATGTGTCCCCCCGGCGTAAAAACCTGCACGTCCCTGGCCATCCTTATGAAGCTTGATCCTGCTTCTGTAGCCCCATATCTTTGGGGACGGAATGGACGGAAGGACGTTGGGTGCTTCGAACTTCCCTATCCTTTTAAGCTGTTCTTCTACGATCAGCTGTTTCCAGAGAAGTTGAGATGCGTAGTCCATGTGCTGCCACTGGCATCCTCCGCAGCGGCCGAAATGCTCACACTTTGGAAGCGCCCTGTTGGGCGAAGGGCCAAGCATTTTTAGCATCACCCCTTCGGCATATCCCCTATGCCGTTTAACGATGCCGCACTCTATCTCATCACCCGGAACGGTCATCGGCACAAAAACGGGAAGGCCTTCCAGAAAACCTGTGCCGCTCCCTCCATAAATGAGTTTTTCAATCTTTAGTCTGACCTTTTCCATGCATTCAAGGCTTCCAACATCACATTTTTAAGCGGAACCTTCCTGATACGGGCGATCTTCTTGCAATCTTCGTATTCTGGGCTTACGTTCAGAACGTTCTTGCCGTCCTTGGCTATCTTAACGGTCACGTTACCGAACTTTGTTCTGACAACCTTGAACTCACGCTCAAGTATCTTTCTTTCTACCCTGTAATGCCTGACACCGAGCGATGTCGTCTCTTCAAGTATCGTTCTCACAAGTCCGTCTCTGTCGTGATCGCGGCAAAGAACCGAGAGGATAGATGCGGGGCGTCTTTTCTTCATGAGCGCAGGGCTTATGGTGACATCTACCGCACCTTTTTCAAGAAGCCGCTCTATCAGATATTCGTAGATCTGCGGGTTCATGTCGTCGATATTGGCTTCGATCACAACAAGCGGCTCGCCCTCACCTATAAGAAGCCTTAAAGAGTTGGGTATCTCTTTAAAGACCTTATCGCCAAGACCGTAGCCGACCTTTTTTATCTTTGAAACTGGATTTATCCCGAACTCGGCAACTATCGTTCTTAAGATCGCGGCCCCTGTGGGTGTTACTATCTCGTCTTTTACAGAAGAGCTGATAACCGGAACGCCCTTTAATATCTCAAGCGTCGCGGGGGCCGGCACCGGCATCCTTCCGTGCCCACACTTGACCCATCCGCGGCTCATGGGTATCTCCGATGCATAAATGGAATCGAAGCCGAAATATTCTATTCCTATAGCGGCGCCTACGATATCGACTATCGAATCTATCGCCCCCACTTCATGAAAGTGGACCTTATCGATCGATGTTCTATGAACATGGGCCTCGGCCAGGCCAAGCGTTTCAAATATTGCGGTCGATATATCTTTGGCCGGCGAAGAGAGCCTTGAGGAAGATATCATCCTCTTTATATCTTTAAAACCCGTGTGGCGATGATGCTGCCCGGAAAGCCTTACCTGAAAATTAACGCCGCCTATCATTCCTCGCCGCTCGATCTTCCTTGAAAGGTCATAACCATGCAAGGAGAGGCGGTTCAATTGTTTCTTTAAATAATTAATGGGAAGCCCTGCATCGAGCATCGCACCGATTATCATGTCGCCGGCGACACCCGAATAACAGTCGAAATATGCTATCATATGAAATGGATCCTTCGCTACGGCTTCGGGATGACGACCTAATTGGACGTCACCTCTACCTCAATAATGGCCCTGTCGTTTGCCTTGACCACTTTGTAGAACCATTTTCCTGCAGCTATCCCCTCGCCTACCGTAGGGATATAACCGAACCTGTCGAGCAGGTATCCGGCAACTGTCTCGTAGTTCTTCTTGGGGATATCAAGGCCCAGTTTTTCGTTCACCTCTTCTACTTCAGCCTGCCCTATTACAAGAAAATGCCCGTCGCCAAGAACCTTCCAGTGCTGACGTGCGAGCTCGTATTCATCTTTGATGTCGCCGACTATCTCTTCAAGGACATCTTCCATGGTAACAAGTCCCACCGCCGCGCCGTATTCATCTACAACTATGGCTATCTCCTCTTCCTTGTCCTTCATCAGGTGATACAGCTCATGAAGTTTCATTCCTTTTGGGACATATATGACCTTTTCAATAAGGTCCGAAACGTTCGCGGTCTCCGGTGAAAAAAGACAGTCAAGGCAATCGAGAACGCCCACAATGTTGTAGGCACGATGTTCGAACAACGGCAATTTTGAAAAACCTTTAAGATCAAATATTGAAAGCGCGGTTTCGCGCGGGGCATTGACCGGAAGACTTTCTACAAGGGCAAGCGGCACCATGACGTTCTCAACACGCTGGCTCGCAAGCTCCAGCACCTTCGATATCATCTTCTTCTCCGCCGGCTTCACGTCCGGCGAATCGGAGGCCTGGATCAAGAGCGAAAGCTCTTCACGGGTTATGCGCGGCTCTTTACCGATGTGGCTCTTTACACCTCCCATAAGCATGTGAGTGAAGCCGGAAAGGACCCACACCAGCGGATACATGACATACATCGAAACGATCAGGGGCGGACTTATTCTCTCAACAAGCTTGTTTGCATAGTGTTGAAAAAGGCTCTTGGGCAGGACCTCTCCGAATATAAGAACGATAGGGGACAAGAGAAGAGCCCAGATCTCGGCATCCTCACCGTAATTGGATATCAAATAGAACGTTGCAATGGTCGATGCGGCAATGACCGAGATATTGGTGCCAAGTATCACGGTGCTGAAGAAATGCGCCGGATGCCTAACGAACCACATCGCCGTGGCAGCGCCTGTGTGCCGCTCTCCCGCGCGGGTCTTTAAACGAACCTTGTCGGTCACAACAAGGGCTATCTCGCTCCCCGAGAAAAAGACCTCCAGTAGCAGGAAAAAAGCTATAGCAATTATAGTAAATGTCAGATCCATTTATTCGCCTTCAAAAAGCGCCTTGAACATATCTTCCATGGTGACCACTCCGACCGGAATTCTTTTACTGTCGACCACAACGGCCATATGCACCTTCATCTTTTGAAAATCGGTTAGCATCTGTTCCAGCGTGGTCGAGAGCGGCGCAAAATAGACCGGTCTTATTATGTTCTCTACATCCCTTATCTTGGTCACGGACCTCCTTCTCATGATCGAGAAAAGGTCCCTTATGTGAAGTATCCCCACGATATCGTCGGGATCGGCATCGCAAACCGGTATTCGCGAGAACTTGGTGTGTCTTACCTGCGGCATGATCTCGCTTATGTTATCGTTCAAAGAGACGGAAAATATCGCCTCTTTGGGCGTCATTATGCTCTCGACCGTCTTGTCGGAAAGATCAAAAACGTTATGAATGAGTTCGCTCTCGGCTTCATCTAAATAACCTTCTTCGGCGCCTATCTCTACCATCGCCCTCAGCTCCTCTTCCATTATCATGGAGCGGACCTCTTTTGGCTGGCCTCCGCACCACGAAATGAACTGTTCGGCAAGCTTGAGGAGCAGCCATCTGAGAGGCGCGAAGATCCGCGAGAATATATTGATGAATATGACGCAGACATATGCCATGGAGGGCGCGTATCGGATACCGATATTCTTGGGAATGACCTCGCCTATCACGACGATAAGCGGAGTAGCAACCGCAATGGAGATGATCACCTTTGCCTGCCACGCTATATCGCCAAGGATGCCGTAGAGAAAACCGGCGACCAGAACTGCTATCGCAACGTTAACAAGTTCATTTCCTAGGAGTATCGATACCAGAAGCTGCCTTGGTTTAGAAAGCGCGATTATAACGCTCTTTGCGAACGGGTTCTGGGAGCTCTTGAACTTTGCCACATCGCTCCTTGAAAGAGAGAACAGAGATGTTTCGGAACACGAAAAGAATCCCGACATGAAAAGAAGCAAGATTATGATAATTAGGTCTATCGGCATATAATTGTACCGCTCATCCTGAGCCTGTCGAAGGATAAATTAAAATCTGTGTTCGAAACCCTTTGACACCAGAGGCAGATGGGCGCCGTGCATATCGATCACCCCAACACCTTTACCCTCTATAACATCTCCTATCTTCGCTATCTTATGATTGAACGTCGGGAGAACTACCTTTAGCATCTTTTCAAAGAGGGCCTCTTTGTTCTTTGAGACCGTAAAGGCAAGCTCGTAATCCTCGCCTCCCGTAAGGGCAAGGGCGCGCGGATCTTTCTGGCAGGACGCCGCCGCCCGAATAAAACCTTCCGGAAGCGGTATGGCGTCGGCGTGTACCTTTATTCCTACGCCGGACATCTCGGCTATATGCCCCAGATCACCTGCGAGACCATCGCTGACATCTATCATAGAAGAGACGCAGGAAGACGACGCAAGCCAGAGGCCTGTAGAGACCCTCGGGGTCGGTTCATCGTGTCGCCTTATATATTCCCTCATTTCAATTCCGCGTAGCCCTTTTTCAAGACAAGAAAGTCCCAAGGCCGATCCGCCAAAGGTTCCCGTAACATAAACGACATCGCCCGGCGTGGCGCCTTTTCTGTACAGACACTTTGCGTGTTCTACCTCTCCTATCGCAGTGATCGAGATAAGTAGCCCCTTCTTGCTACCACAGGTATCTCCACCTATAATGTGCATTCTATGAGCAGATGCAGTCGCCTTCATTCCGTCGAAGAGCGCCTCGATATCCTTAACGGGAAACTTGTCGGGCACACCTATCGTCACGAGATAATATAAGGGCCTGCCTCCCATCGCAGCGATATCGCTGATATTAACGGCCAACGCCTTGCGGCCTAAGGTTTTAGGACTTATCCAATCGGGGCGAAAATGAACCCCCTCAAAAAGGGCGTCGGTGGTGATGAGATAATCCCTTCCCCCGTGGCCCGTAACGACCGAACAGTCATCACCCACCCCGCAGACGAGTCCGTCAAGCGAAACAGGGGCCCCGTGCGTGACCATTTTTATAAGTTCGAACTCGTTCATACGATATTGTGTCATCCTGAGCATCGGCAAAGGATCCCGATAACTCAATTGAATGAACGCGATGCTTCGCCTTCGGCGGAGGCAATGACAATGTAACTTGTTATTTATAGGATTACGTGTTAGGAGTAAAGCCTAATTATGGTAACTATCTGGTTGTACACGCTTTTAAGCGTGGTCGTTGTGAGTCTCCTATCTCTGATAGGAGCATTCTTTTTGAGCGTTAAGGACGACTCCTTCCGAAAGATACTCCTTTATCTGGTCAGCTTTTCAACAGGCTCCCTCTTTGGCGATGTCTTCATCCACATCTTTCCGGAAATAGCAAGAACGTCCGGATTTGGCATCACGACCTCGGTCTCCGTGCTCGCCGGAATATTCATTTTTTTCGCACTCGAGAAATTCATCTACTGGCAACACTGCCATGCCGACACATGCGAAGAACATCCTCACCCGGTCGCCTACACGAACCTCTTCGGCGACGGCATGCACAACTTCATAGACGGAATGATAATAGCCGGAAGCTATCTTGCCGACGTAAAGCTCGGGCTGGCAACCACACTGGCCGTGGTTTTGCACGAGATACCGACAGAAATGGGTCACTACTCCATTCTCATCTACGCCGGATTCACGAAAAAGAAGGCGCTTTGGTTCAACTTTCTTTCCGCATTAACGGCGATAGTCGGAGGCATTGTGACCCTCATCGCATATAAGCACGTTGCGGGACTTACCCAGTTCCTTCTTCCACTCACCGCCGGAGGATTCATCTATCTTGCGGGAAGCGATCTGATACCGGAACTTCACAAGGAGCACGATATCAAAAAGTCGCTCATGCAGATGGTGATGATAGGCCTGGGCGTAGGCCTTATGTTCCTGATGCTGATCGCCGAGTAACCCCGGCTTCATCCACGTCCACGCAACTTCACATAATGTCCATTCCGCGACATTTGGACCACCAGTCACGGAGCAAATATGACAGGAATTGAAGATAAATTTTACGGCAGATTTTCAACTTATTGATCTAGGTAGGGTTTTGACCTATTTGCTCCGTGACTGGCGGTTCACTCAGGCTTTAGGATCTGCACTTCGCACATGG
>PCWZ01000081.1:438-13767 GCA_002796305.1 Deltaproteobacteria bacterium CG11_big_fil_rev_8_21_14_0_20_49_13 | reverse complement strand
AATTTGGATTTTTCTCGCCTTCCATCTCACCCAGAAAAATACCACATTTTCAGCCACTTGCCAAGCCTTTCTCGAACCCACTTCTAGAATTTGCTCGAGTAGTTACTCGGATTGTGGTTTTATTTAACAACTTTTTTGTGAAACCTGCGATAATTAAAGTGTTCGCTGGGTTTACTTGAATCATTAGCGAGGGTAAAAACAAAGGAGGGTTTATGACAGACACATTTTTAAGAGCAGGATACTTACCACCTATGAGAGCGATAACCAGAATAGATACAGATGATAGAAGTGGTGGAGGGTACAGGATTACAACACGAAACTGTGGTGACAAAAGTAGTTTTTTATTTACTCATTCGATCATTTTAAAAGAACACATACGCGGAGGGGTCTCTGCACTAACATATAGGTCACTTGACAACATCGATGTACAAAACCTAACGCGTGCGCTTCGAGACATGTTGTCTGGCGACACAGATCGCACCTCCATGTTATACGCACTGTCTGCAATAAGTATGTTCCCATCCATTCAAAACACTTTTTGGCCGTCTGAAGGCCCTTACATGCTTCCTGACGCAAGCATTTATCTCGCTTCTGATGAAGCTGATCTAACCATTAGACCACGTAGAGGGGCAGATGGTTCGGTAAGATCGTTACAGGTATATTTTGACCCCGAAGGACTTATGAATTCATATGTCTTTGAAATAAATAAACTTGGGATGGTTTTTGTATATAACAAGGCGGATTCTGGCCCCTCTGCAACAGCCCCGGCACCGAATCCGTTTGAAAATATCCAGCCTTTTAATTTAAAAAAATCTGATCTACTTACTGCCACACTGAAAGCCCTCCTCCTGCCCCTCACAAATGGAACAAATAACCTCGAGACTCGGAAAGCGCTGGAATTGGTTCTCAATGCCGTCGCCGGAAACACTCAGCCGGCATGGTTTAAATAGCTTCCCATGGAGGCGGCATGAGCGCTCGCCCATGCCCAGTGAAGGTTGTAGCCGCCAAGCTCTCCGGTGACATCAAGGACCTCGCCTATGAAGAAGAGACCTTTTACCTTCTTTGACCCCATGGTTTTGGATGAGATATCTTCGGTAGAGACGCCTCCAACGGTCACCTCCGCCTTTTCAAAGCCCGCGGTTCCGGCTGGGATGAATTCAAAATAAGAACTGCGCTTTAAACGCTTGTTCAATCTGGCCGGGATATTTGAACAGCACATCGATATCTTCTGACCCGGCTTCCAGTAGGATGATATCTGTAATATAGCGGGACCGCTAAATCCGTTATGCGTGAAAATAACACCGCCATCGAAGCTCTTGCTCCCGCATGAAACCTTGGCGTCAAAGGAGACGCCTGCAAGGTCTTTGAATCGTTCGCCCTCCTTGTCACCAAACACGAGAGGAACCAGCCCGGGTCTTACATCCGTCACCTTATGCCCGAATTGCCGAGCAATTTTGTGCCCAAGGTCGGTTGCCCCAAGTTTTTTATATGAAAGTCCGCCGGTGGCAATAACAAGAGATGCCGAAGTAAATATGCCATCCTCTCCGCGCAAACGGGGACCTCGTTCATAAACCCGGTATTCCCGCTTTTGCGGGAATGACACCATGAACAGATATCCTTCTTTTTTAATATCCAAAATCCGGACGCCCTTTTTAATTATCGCACCATTCTTTTCACACTCCTTGCGAAGCGCACCGAGAAAGGCCTTGGCAGGCTGGCGACAAAAGAGCTGCCCTTTTTCCTTTTCGTAGAACGAAATATTGTTCTTTTTGAGGATAGAGTAAAGGTCGCCGGCATTGAATGACGCCAGGGCAGACTTGACGTAATCAACATTATGCGAAATATAGTTTTCAGGAGAAACGTGGGTGTTTGAGAAGTTGCATCTACCACCGCCCGAAACTAGTATCTTTTGGCCTATCTTGTCCGTATGCTCGAGCAGAGCTACCTTAAGGCCCCTCTTACCGGCCTCCTGAGCACAATAAAGCCCCGCGGCTCCGGCCCCTATTATAATGACGTCGAATTTCATAATAACTCTCATCCTTCGACAGGCATGTCCTGAGCAAGGTCGAAGGACTCAGGATGAGCGTGGATATCAAGCTGTGGCCATAGCCGGCTCCGGCATGGCGCTTCTGGGAAGCCCTACCCTTGCTATTGGCTGAATGCGTAAGTTCTCTGAAAGTTCCTGATACGAAAGGACAGAGAGCTGCGGAAATTCAAGTTCTATGATCTTGCGGAAATATCTCCTCACCTCGGCCGTCGTAAGGATAACAGGCGGCTTTGCCCCCGGAGGGAAAGGATGCGAGGCTATCTCTTTACCGACCACCTCGATTATTTCCTGTGTCACATCGGGCTCCAGGGCCAGATAGTTCCCCTTCTCTGTTCTTCTAATGGCGTTCCTTATCATATCCTCTATCTCGGGGTCTAAGAGATAGACCGCAAGCGTATTGGCAGAACCTGCGTATTTGTGGGTTATGTAGCGTTTCAGACCGGCCCGCACGTGTTCTGTTAGAAGAAGAGTGTCGCGCTCTATCTCGCCCCACTGCGCAAGTGTCGAAAAGATGGTCTTAAGATCGCGAATGGCGATATCCTCCTGGACGAGGCGCTGGAATATCTCGGTCAACTGCAGGAGGGTAATGACCTTGGGAACGAGCTCTTTAACAAGCGCGGGATGGGTCTTTTCAAGCTCGGAGAGCATGTTCTGGATCTCCTGCAGACCCAAGAACTCGTGCGCATGGCGCCGCAATATAAAAGAAAGATGGAGGATAAGATATTCGGAGGTATCCCACATTCTAAAGCCGGCCTGCGTTGCAACATCTTTGAACTCTCTGGATATCCACGTAACAACGGAGCCGTCTATCGGGTGAATGGTCTCGGTGCCTGTGATATTGAAGAGCGAAAGCTGTTCGAGCGACTCACCCACAAGGATGCAGTCCTTCATTATCTTTCCGTAGGCGACCGGGACTTCATGAATATTAATGACATACGCCTCCGGCTCCATATCGACCGTCTGACCTCTCACCTGAATACCGGGAAAGTTGACGCCCAGCTCATAATAGAGGCCGTGGCGCAAGAGTGGTATGAGCTCATTGATAAAGCGGCCGCCGTCCTGTTTATCATCGACAAAGGGAATTATGGCGGCACCAACCTCGATAGAGACCGGCGAAGGCATTATGAAAGGGAGCACGTCTCCGTGGCGTGCGACCGCTTTTTTAACAACGTCCTGCTTTGGCGTCTGCGTGACCTCCTGAACCGCCTTCTTCTTCGAACTGATCAAGTAGTAAGCGATCGCGCCGACAATGAAAGAGAGCACAAAGAACGGGGGTCCGGGAAGCCCTGGAACCACGCCCAGAAGGAGAAGAAGGACCGACGCCATGATAAGGGCCTTAGGATAGGCGGTCAACTGAGAAACTATCTCTTTTCCAAGGTTAGAGGTATCGGAGGATTCCGATGTAACGCGCGTAACGACGATACCTGCGGAGACCGAGACGATAAGGGCCGGTATCTGCTGGACAAGACCGTCGCCTATCGTCAGTAATGAATATACGCGAAGCGCCTGTTCAAGAGGCATGCCGCGCTGAACGACGCCGATTATGAATCCGGCGACGATATTGATGATGATAATGACCATGCCGGCGATGGCGTCGCCCTTAACGAACTTCATGGCTCCGTCCATGGCGCCGTACATCTGCGATTCGCGCTGGAGCGTTGATCTGCGAAGCAGGGCCTGCTCGACGTTTATTATGCCGGCGCGAAGATCGGCGTCGATGGACATCTGTTTTCCGGGCATGGCGTCCAACGTGAAACGGGCTGCCACTTCAGAGACACGCTCGGCGCCCTTTGCGATAACGATGAAGTTGACGATGGTGATGATCAAGAAGAGCACGCCGCCGACGACATAATTGCCCCCTACGACTAAATCTCCGAACGCGTTGATGACCTCGCCGGCATAACCGTAGGCAAGGATGAGGCGAGTTGAAGATATGTTAAGCGATAAGCGGAACAGCGTGCAGATAAGAAGTATAGTCGGGAACGAGGCTATTTTTAGCGCCTCGGAGATGTAGAAAGAAACGAGAAGGATGACCACCGCAAGGGTTATGCTGAACGTGAGACATACGTCCAAAAGCCATGTCGGCATCGGGACGATTATCATGCCCAGCGGAATGACTATGAACGAGGCAAAGAGAAAATCAGAATACTTGTTGAAGATCTCGTTTATCTTTAAGATGGGCAGTTTCTCGATCATTATCGTATGTCGTTCTGAGGGCGCAAGCCCGAAGAATCCCCCGTTGAACTGGAGGATTCTTCTCTCACGATCAGAACGGCGTTCGTTTATAGCACATTCACAAATACCAGACAAGATTCAAATAACCGGCAGGGATCAGATAGTTCCTGCTCTTTATCCTGTCAAAGTCGAAGGTAAACTCAGGCGCTAGAACAAAATGTTCTGTAAGACGGAACTCGTAGCCCAACCCGCTGCCAAGCGAAAAACCGACCTTGATCTCGTTCACTTCGTCAGTAACACCGGTATCGGAGTTCTGGGTCATGTTGCCGACGCTCAAACCGCCTCCGCCGTTGACATAAAGATTCTTGAAGATAAAATACTCTGCCCTCACCTGTAAATTGTAGGTTGTGTAATAGAGGTCGTTCTTGCGTGTGGCAAAGATGTTGTTATCAAGGAAGAGTATGAACTTTTCGTTGAAACCCCAGCCGACCCTGAAACGGGCGCCGCCAACTGGTTCATCGATATCCTTGGCTTCATAACCAACGCTTGGCCCCATGCCGATCATGAACCCCAGTCTATCGTTAAGGACATCCGGTTCCGCAAACGCCGCCGGTATAAAAGAGACCGTGGCAACAATGATAAATAAGGTTCTTTTTAGCATATCTCCCCCCTCGTCTTACTCGCGTGTTAGCCTGACTATCTCTTCTCTCGCTTTTGGAAATTCCTTCAAAAGCGGCCCTCTTTCCCCCAGCTCAAAATCGGCAAATTCAAATCCCGGCGACACGGTACAACCCACGAGCGCGTAATCACCTTCATTCGAATAGGCGCCAAACCACGATCCCGCGGGAACCACATATTGAGGGACCTCACCGTTCGCTATATCCGGGCCAAGGACGGTCTTTTTTGCGCCATTCTGCCCTATCTCAACTATGGTGACGGAGCCACCGGCATAAAAATGCCAGACCTCATCGGACCTTATCCTGTGTAACGCAGAAAAAGAATCGGGAACAATCATAAAATAGATGGCCGTTGAGTGATTTTTATCGCCAAACTTGCCCGCCGACCTGTAGGTCTCGCTATAAAAACCACCCTCTCCCGGCAATGGAATCAGCTTAAGCCGTTCTATAACTTCCTGCGCTGTTAATTTCATCATATTTAAGTTCATGCCCCATGGCATTTTTTGTATTTCTTTCCGCTGCCGCAGTGGCACGGATCGTTCCTTCCGACACGCGGCCCGTCGTGTTTTACCGTTGCCGGCCTTGCAAGCTCGGGCCTGTTGGCGGCCGACATGACGGCTCCGGATTGCAGCGCAGCGCCCGCTCCGGAAGATGCAGCACGCGCGAACGCGCTCCCGTCAGCATGCGCCTCGTGTATCTGCTGTTTCTTTTTTGCCACCTGAAGGTTGCTCACCTGTTCCACCTGCTCCTGCTTTACCTGAACTCGGTATACCTTTTCAACGACGTCGGCGGTGAACCTGTCCATCATGGCGGCGAACATTGCATACCCTTCCTTCTTATATTCAAGAAGCGGGTCCTTTTGACCGTAGCCCCTAAGCCCAACGCCCTCTTTTAAATGATCCATCTGTAAAAGATGGTCCTTCCAGAGAGAATCAAGGGTAGATAGAATGATGAACTTTTCGATATGACGCATTATGGGAACGCCGTATATCTTTTCCTTTTCTTCATAGTACGTGGAGAGGTAATTATAAAGTTCGGCCCCCACATGATCGTTCGTGAGCATTTCGGTGGGAAGGTTCTTGATGGAAAATTCAACTCCGAACGAGTTCTTTATCTTCTCTTCGAACGACCTTGATTCGAAGGTGTCGAGATCAACCTTGTCAGGAACGAATTCGTCTATTATGCCGGAGACTGTCTGGTCGGTCATATCGACGATCTTCTCCTTGCAATCCTCCGAACCCAAAAGCTCCCGGCGCAGACCATAGACGGTGGTCCTCTGCTGGTTCATTACATCGTCATATTCAAGGATATGTTTACGAAGCGAGAAGTTATGATCTTCGACGCGCTTTTGGGCGTTGGCGATGGCCTTAGAAAGCCACGGATGTTCTATTACCTCATCTTCGCCCATACCAAGACGCTCCATGAGTCCCTTTATCTTGTCGCCACCGAAAACGCGCAGGAGATCGTCCTCAAGTGAAAGATAAAAAGTGGATGCGCCGGGGTCGCCCTGACGACCCGCGCGGCCGCGTAGCTGGTTATCGATACGTCTGCTTTCGTGGCGTTCGGTACCGAGGATGGAAAGTCCCCCGACGCTCACAACATCGTCGTGCTCTTTTGTACACTCCTCCTTGAACTTTGCATAGGTCTCTATGAATATGTCATCGGTCGGATGGATGTCCGGACCCAGCTTGTGTCTGGTAAGGCCTTCGGGATTTCCGCCGAGAACTATATCGACACCGCGGCCCGCCATGTTGGTGGCTATCGTCACTCCGCCTTTTCGCCCCGCCTGCGCGATTATCTCGGCCTCTTTTTCGTGGTGTTTGGCGTTAAGCACATTGTGCTTTACGCCGAAACGGGAGAGCATGTGGGCGATATGCTCCGATTTTTCGATCGATATGGTGCCCACAAGGACAGGCTGACCTTTTTTGTGAAGCTCTCTTATCTGTTCGACCACCGCCTTGTATTTTGCCTCTTCTGTCTTGTAGATCATGTCGGCGTTGTCACTCCTCACCATCGGCATGTTGGTGGGGATGACGACTATCTCTAGGTTGTAGATCTTCGCGAATTCAGCGGCCTCGGTATCGGCGGTGCCCGTCATGCCGGCGAGTTTTTTATACATCCTGAAATAGTTCTGGAACGTGATAGTGGCTAGGGTCTGGTTCTCATTCTCGATGCGAACGCCCTCTTTTGACTCCACCGCCTGATGAAGCCCGTCGCTCCAGCGTCGTCCGGGCATTAACCTCCCGGTGAACTCGTCGACGATAACCACTTCGCCTTCTTTAACAACGTAGTCAACGTCGCGCTTGAAAAGAACGTGCGCGCGCAACGCCTGATTCACATGATGAAGGAGCGAAATGTTCCGCGGATCGTAGAGGTTCTCGCAATCAAGACGCTTTTCTGCGGTGGCAACGCCTTTATCGGTAAGGGTTACCGAACGCGCTTTTTCATCGACCGTATAGTCTGTTTCGTTCTTGAAGAACGGTATTATCTGGTTGACCGTGTAATATAGCTGCGTTGATTCCTCCGCCGGACCGGAGATGATGAGCGGTGTCCTGGCTTCGTCTATCAGGATGGAATCGACCTCGTCGACTATCGCAAAATTAAGCGGCCTTTGAACGAACTCGCCGGTCGAGTATTTCATGTTGTCGCGAAGATAGTCGAATCCAAACTCGTTGTTAGTGCCGTAGGTGATATCGCAGGCGTAAGCCTCTTTTCTCTGGGCGTCGGTAAGGCCGTGAACAACGGAACCGACGCTAAGACCTAAGAATTTATAAAGCTGGCCCATCCATTCGGCATCGCGTTTTGCAAGGTAGTCGTTGACGGTGACAAGATGAACACCCTTCCCTTCGAGTGCGTTAAGATATATGGCCAGCGTTGCGACAAGGGTCTTTCCTTCACCGGTCCTCATTTCGGATATCTTTCCTTCGTGAAGCACGATACCGCCTATCATTTGAACGTCAAAGTGGCGCATGTTAAGCGCTCGTTTGCCGCCTTCGCGAACTACCGCAAAGGCCTCGGGAAGAATATCGTTGAGAGTTTCACCGCTACCAAGGCGTTCTCTAAACTCTACTCTCTTTCCGCGAAGCTCGTCATCTGAAAGCACTGATATGGACGGTTCAAACCCGTTTATTTTTGCGACCAGCGGCGCTATCCTTTTTAGTTCGCGCTCGTTCTTGGTCCCTACTATCTTTCGTGCAATATACTTGAACATGGTCGCGCCAACCTATTGGTAACTATTTAAAATTGCAAGAATAAATTAGCTTTACTTTGGGAGAATAAAACTTTAAATAAGGGCAAGTCATGTTGGTATCTACCGGAAAACTTTTGGAGCTTGCAAACAGGATGGAGGCTGTGGGACTTAAAGAGGCCGACATCTCGGAACACTTCATTCGCGCATCCGGCGCCGGCGGCCAAAAGGTCGATAAAACCTCTTCGTGCGTGGTGCTTAAACATATTCCAACGGGTCTTGAGGTCAAATGTCAGATAGAGCGGAGTCAGTCGCTTAACCGGTTCCTTGCTAGGAGAATACTTTTAGAAAAACTGGAAAAACGCTGTTATGGCGCTCAAAGCGCGGAAGAACAGCGGATATGGAAGATAAGAAAACAAAAGAAGAGGCGCTCAAAAAAGGCCAAAGAGAAGATGCTTGCGAACAAACGCCATCACGCCGAAAAGAAAGCCCTCCGGCAAAAACATCGTCTCGCTGTGGATTAGCAGGCTTTAAGCCTGCGATGAAGTATCGCATACTTACAGTTTTTAATAAAGGTATTACTAACCAAAGGTTAAAATACTATAAAGTGTGCTATTCCGAAGTGGGCCACTCAACTTACAGCGCGCTCGAATAAGGGCTTTGGCCTTCCGCGCTATTACTAAGCAGTCTGTTCTTATCGTAGACAAGGTCCTGACGCGTGTAGTTCGAATTTTCGTACTTGTAGGTGTCCATTCTTACGGCATCGCACGGGCAGGCCTCGACACATAATCCACAAAAAACGCAGCGCAGTTCATCTATCGTATATTCCTTTGCACGCTTTTCTATCAAAGGGTCCGGCGACTCTTCGGCGACGATAGTTATGCAGTCCGCCGGACATGCGGTGGCGCAAAGCATGCACGCTGTACAGCGGATGGTGCCGTCGGGTCTTTTCATCAAACGATGTTCGGCCCTGTAGCCGAACGGGATCTCTTTCTTCTGTTCAGGATATTCAACCGTCATCCTTGTTTTCATATGAATGAAGTTGTCCAAAAAATGGCGGATGGTGATCGAAAGACCGCGCAAAATTTCCGGGAGGTAAATCCTTTCCCAGAGGGTTAGCTTTTCAGGACGAGTTACCTGTTTTATGCCTATCATATTTATAATCCCCTCCTTTGTGAGGAGGGGTATGGGGAGGTAGATATCCACCACGCCTAGCCTCCCCTTACAAAGGGGCGGAACATATATTGCATTTTGAATCTTTGTTCACCTCAAGCTGTTTCATTCTGCCTGTGAGCCCGTCAAATATCAAGAGCTTTCCTGTTAAAGATTCTCCGATCTCACAGATAAGTTTTATCGCCTCCAGAGCCTGAAGCGTTCCCATCACTCCGGGCATCATTCCAAGTATCCCCGCAACGCTCCCCTTTGGCGCAACGGTCTCGGGCGGCGGTTCCGGAAATACGCAGGCAAAACACGGGCCATTCTTGGCATCAAAAACGCTTATCTGCCCCTGATACTTGAGAATAGAGCCGTAGATGAGAGGCTTTGAAAGTCTTACGGCCGCCTTGTTTTCTATATATCTTGCCTCGAAGTTATCGGTACATCCCAAAATGATATCATAGTCCTTAAAGATCTTCTCGGCGTTCTTTTCGTCAAGCTTTGTTTCATGTACCTTTATTTTGATGTCGGAGTTAAGTTCTTTCAGGGTCTTTCCGGCGGAGGCCGCCTTGTTCTCACCTATTCTTTTGGCTGTATGTATCACCTGACGATGAAGGTTAATAAGTTCGACCTTGTCGGGATCGGCAATTCCAACGGTTCCCACTCCGGCGCCGGCAAGATAGAGCGCCGCGGGGCTGCCGAGTCCGCCGGCACCGACTATCAGCACCTTGGCCCTTGTTATCAGCCTCTGGCCATCTTCGCCTATTTCGGTGAGAGTTATTTGTCTTATATATCTATTCAATCAGATCCTCTGGCTTGCGTACTCAGGCACTTACGCACTTATCATGTCTTCGCATGAGTTATCTCTTTTTGCGCCTGATACTTGCCCTTTTTATCGGCGTAGGAGGTTGCGCAGACGTCGCTTGCCTCGAGGAATATCAACTGCCCTATTCCTTCGTTGGCGTAGATGCGCGCCGGCAGAGGCGTTGCGTTGGATATCGCGATCGTCGCGTATCCTTCCCACTCAGGTTCAAAAGGGGTCACGTGAATATATATTCCGCATCTGGCGTAGGTAGATTTGCCGAACGTTATCGTCAGAATATTACGCGGAATCCTGAAATATTCGACCGTCCTTGCAAGTACGTATCCGTTGGGAGGGATTTCACAAATATCACCCTTGAATTCCCTGAAATGGAGGTGATTAAAATCCTTGGGGTCTATTATAATGGGGGGAACGACCGGCTCGGAAGACCTCGCCATTTCCCCCCAATCCCCTTTCGCTTGCGCTGGCAAAGCCAGTCGCTCGCTCACTGATCTAATCGGGTCGAATATCTTGAACTCGTCGGCTATCCTGAAATCGTAGCCGTAGGACGAGGTGCCAAAGGATATGCCGGTCTTTACCTGTCCGGGCTCAAATGGCTCTATCATCCCGTATTTCCGCGCCGTTTCGATTATCCATGTGTCAGATTTTATTGTCATATCACCCCTTATTCTTCGAGCTACCCCGACAATTGTCGGGGAGTCGAGAAACAAAATTTAGATTCTCAACATGTTCGGAATACTAAATTTTGTTTTGCATGCATAACAAATATATTATAAAAGGCAATAAACTTATGCGTAAGAGGCGTAAAAAACAGATAGTTATGGCCGTCACCGTCCTGATGGGGCTAGTGTGGTTCTACGGCCTTTACGAGGCCTTCGCCCTCCCCGACACCGTCATTCTCCGCACCAAGAACCCTACCACCACCGCATTCATAGAGCGATTCAAAGAAAAGAACCCGAAGGTAAAAATCCGGCGGACATGGGTGCCCTACAACAAGATATCTTCCTATCTAAAAGATGCCGTCATCGCCGCCGAAGACGACGAGTTCTTCGAGCACATCGGATTCAACTGGGAGGCTATTAAAAGGGCCGCTAGATACGACTGGAAAAAGAAGAAGCTTGCCCGAGGCGCAAGCACCATAACCCAGCAACTGGCAAGGAACCTTTATCTTACGCCTTCTAAGAACCCGTTCCGAAAACTGAAAGAGCTCTTCATTGCGCTAAAACTTGAACGCGAACTCTCCAAACAGCGCATCTTGGAACTATATCTTAACGTTGTTGAGTGGGGAAAAGGGATCTATGGATGCGAAGCGGCGGCCAAGAACTATTTCGGCAGATCGTGCGCTTCGCTTTCTGCCTCGGAAGCGGCCTATCTGGCCTCTATTCTACCCAGCCCTCGCAAATGGGGCCGTCGAGCGCCTTCTCTCACCCCTCGCGCCGAAAAGATAATGCGCAGAATAGATTAGAATAAAAAAATGCCGGAGCAGTCCCTCACAACTCCGGCATTTCGGCACTATTCACAGTTAACAGTCAACAGTTAACTATCTTAAAGATCTTGCGGCTTGATCGTCTGACGTCTGTTCTCTTTCGTTCTGTTAATTGCCTCATCGATCAATGCATAGACCTTGTCTGACAATGCAGGTACTGCTTCTGCGCTTGTCATCATGCCTTTGGACTTCACATAGTCCTTCACCTTGGATACGACTACCAGCGTTTCCTTCTCTGCCATAAATGCCTCCTGTTGTGTTGGGTTACAACGACTTTATGGGCCCTTTTGCAGGAGGACCCATTTTTTGTCAAGAATTAAAATGAAGCGGATCTGAAAAATCGTTCAGGAAATATTTTCCCCTATAACTTTCAAGAGTTCTTTTTCGTCAAAAGGTTTCACAATGTAGCCCTTTGCACCGCAAGTCATTCCCCTTTTCACGCACTCTATCTGTTCAAGACTTGTCAGAAACACGACCGGAATATCTTTTGTTTCTGGATCGCTACGCAAACGCTCGCAGACATCAAAACCGTCAGTACCGGGCATCAGGACGTCGAGAAGTATAAGGCCCGGTTTTGACTCCCTAGCCACAACAAGTCCCTCTTCACCGTGACTGGCCTGAAGAACTTCGTAACCTTCTTTTGTAAGCCTGGCATTTAACAATCTAATGACATCTGGGGCGTCATCTATTATAAGTATCTTCTTCATGGCTTCATTGTAACTCTCTTTAAAATATATATCAACCATTAATACATGTTAGAATTCAAAAACTTGCTGATTTTATTTGACATTTAGCCCCTCTTTTCATATGCTCCGCCAGTTTTTGGCATCCTTATTTGACAACAATTTTTTCGCCCTCTTGTGGGGCGCTAGCTCAGTTGGTAGAGCACCGCCCTTTTAAGGCGGGTGTCCCGGGTCCGAGTCCCGGGCGCCTCACTGGCGGGCGGAAGAATTGTGTCAACTCAGCCATGCGGGTGTCCCGGGTCCGAACCCTGACGCCTCACCGGTTGACAATCAAGGCCAATAAAACGTCCCCATCGTCTAGGGGCCTAGGACATCGCCCTTTCACGGCGACGACCGGAGTTCGAATCTCCGTGGGGACGCCATTGACAGGTAGGCAGTATCGGTAGAGCTTGGTGAGGTTTACTTCACCTTCAGCGACATACCGATACTGCCTTTCCTGTTTTTTGGGCATCATTTTTATGGGCTTTGGGAACAGGGCTTTGAGGTAATGATTGGCTCTGCCAACGTCCATAGCCAATCTCGTCAAGGTTGCCCAAGACGCTCTGGATGGCCGCTGGTGTGATTAATACCCCTTTGGGCTCCTTGACCCTTCAGGTTGTTTATTTGTGCCTTCAGGAGTTGCTCTCTGGCCTCGGCCTTTTCCAATGCCTCGGCAACGGCATTTGAAGCGTGGCCATCCCGTATAAAGCTGACACAGTTGCGGACTTCCTTTTCAACCAGCTTCAGCTCCTCCTCAATGCCCCGTATTTTTTTCAGGGATAATTGCAAAATCCGCTGCATGTCGGCAGGTGATTCCGCTGGATGCCGGCACCCTATTCCGGAGCATGCCGGCAGGTATTTTGATTTAGCCGGAATAAAATTCATACTGAGCAAATTGCCATAGAGCACGAAGAGGCGTATCTGGGCAACCTTTCAGGAGAGCGCACACGACCGGCTTGTAACTATACAATCTTATTGACTTCTGGGCGCCTCTAAAAACCTGCTTGTTCTGTCATTGCGAGCCCCGAAGGGGCGCGGCAATCTCCAGCAAACACTT